>NZ_JASJVF010000276.1:0-4007 GCF_035019805.1 Cryobacterium sp. 10I1 | reverse complement strand
GTCGTCGCCGTGCTGCCGCCGCCCCGGGCGGCCCACTCGATCTCCCGGGCCGTGCACCGCGTGGTCGGGACCGCACTGGGCGTGGTCGTGACTGGCCTCGTGCTGTTGCCTGGGCCATCCGTCGCGTGGCTCGTGGTCGTGATCGCGGTCAGCCAGTTCGGCGCCGAGATCCTGGTCGGCAAGCACTACGGCGCCGCGCTGCTCTTCATCACCCCGCTCGCCCTCTCCGTCGTGCACCTCAGTAGTCCCGTTCCGGTGCCCGCCCTGCTCGTCGACCGCATCGTCGAGACCGCACTCGGGGCGGCGGTCGCGATCCTGCTCGTGCTGCTCTTCCGGTTCGGCTCCGGAAAGCGGACCGGCGCAGCAGCATAGGCGGCAGGTGAGGCGGATTTCATAGCCGGCACATAGGCTTCCGAAAGGCTCCCCATCGGAAGCGGCCCGATGCTCGGAACATGAGCCTCGACACCAGACCCCTGCGCCTCCAGCAGCGTCTCCCCGAGACGACGCACACCCGCCGTCAGCCCGCCCCACGCGTCAACCCGAACTACCCGAGACGGATGCGCCTCGCCGACACCCTGCAGGTGCTCTGCATCGTCTCGGTCGCGCTCGCCGTCGCCCTCTTCCTCGGCTCCGGTGGGGCCGCCCGCTTCGGCACCCCCGCGGACGCCCTCACCTCGATCGGCATCGTCACCGGCCTCGTCGGCACCGACCTGCTGCTCGTGATGACACTGCTCGCCGCCCGGCTGCCCGCGATCGACCGCGCCTTCGGCCACGACAGCGCCATGGCGCTGCACCAGTCCCTCGGCAAGCCGGCCCTCTACCTGATCCTCGCCCACGCGGTCTTCCTCATCATCGGGTACGCCCTCTCCAGCGAGGTCAACGTGTTCGCCGAAACGTGGAACATGCTCACCCAGATGCCGGACATGCTCCTGGCCTTCATCGCGCTCGGGCTGCTCGTGTTCGTGGTCGTCACGTCGCTCGTCATCGTGCGCCACAAGCTGCCATACGAGGTCTGGCACATCGTGCACCTGCTCTCGTACGTCGCCGTGCTCGCCGCACTGCCGCACATGCTGACCGCCGGTACGGTCCTCGTCGCCGGCTCGCCGCAGTGGTACTACTGGCTCGCCCTCTACGTCGCCGTGGCCGGATCTATCGTGGTCTACCGGGTGGTGCTCCCGATCGTGCGGTCGCTGCGCTCCCGGCTCGTCGTGGCCGGCATTGATCGTGAGGCGCCCGGTGTCGTGTCGATCCGCCTCACCGGCCGCCGGCTTCACCACCTGCAGGCGACCGCAGGCCAGTTCTTCATCTGGCGGTTCTGGACGCCCGGGCAGTGGTGGCAGGTGCACCCGTTCTCGCTCTCCGCCGCGCCGGCCCACAACTCCCTCCGGGTCACGGTGCGCGCCCTCGGCGACGGTTCGACCGACCTCGCCTCGGTGCCGGTCGGGACCCGGGTGAGCTTCGAAGGCCCGTACGGGTTGTTCACCGACCGGGCCAGGACGAGCCCGCGGATCGTGCTCGTCGCCGCAGGCATCGGCGTCGCCCCGATCCGGGCGCTCCTGGAAACGGCGACATTCGCGCCGGGCCAGGCGACCGTGCTGTTGCGCTCGCACTCCGTCGCGGACAGCTACCTCGTCGACGAGATCGCCGAGCTCTGCCGCGTGCGGGGAGCCGAGTTCCGGATCATCGCGGGCAAGCGTGCGCCCGGAGCCCACAGCTGGCTGCCCGGTGACGCCGTCAACGCGCGGATCTCCCTCAGAACCCTCGTCCCGAATCTCAGCGAATCGGACGTCTACATTTGCGGTCCACGGCGGTGGACCGACGAGGTCGTGCGGGATGCCCGCTCGGCCGGTCTACCCACGCAACAGATCCACTTCGAAAGGTTTGACTGGTGAGAAAACGAGCAGCGGCTGCGGCCGCAACAGCGTCCCTGTCCGTACTGGCAATCGGGTGGCTGGTCGGAACACCGGCCGTCGCCTCCCTGCAGAACACCCTGGGCGGATCCGCGACGGATGCGACGGTGTCTGCCGCCGCATCCGCCCCGGCCGTTTCGACCCCCACAGCCACGGCCACGGCGCCGGCGGTCGCCACCGCGACTCCGACCGCGACCGCGACGGCTACCCCGGCCGCGGCCGCCCCGGCGGCCGGCGTCACCGGAACCTTCACCGGTTCCGTCGTCGCCACTCGGTTCGGGAACATGCAGGTCTCCGCCACGATCGCGGCCGGCACGATCACCGACGTCACTGCGCTCCAGCTGACCGACAAGGATTCCAAGTCGGTCCAGATCAGCAACCGGGCCGCCCCCGTGCTCAAGGCCGAAGTGTTGAAGGCACAGTCCGCCGCGGTGGCGAATGTGAGCGGCGCGACCTACACGACCCAGGGGTACCTCACCTCGTTGCAGGCGGCGCTCGACGCTGCCGGGTTCTAGCCGAGGGCATCCGTTTCGCCGGGCAGAGGGGAACCTGTGAACTCGTGCAGCGCACATTGGCGACGCACAGGTTCCTCTCAGGTCCTCGATAGAGATTCATTGGATTCGCCGGGGATGCTCACCTTATGAGCCTCGACACGCGCGCACGCCCGCACCAAGCCAGGCCGCGCATCCACCCGAATTACCCGCGGCGGATGCGACTGGCCGACAGCCTGCAAATCCTCGCGGTGGTCTCGGTGGCGCTCGTCGTCGCGGTCTTCCTCGCCGACGGGGGAGCGGCCAGGATCAGCACACCCGCCGACGCCATCACGGCACTCGGAATCGTCACCGGGCTGGTCGGCACCGACCTCCTCCTCGTGATGATGCTGCTCGCCGCGCGGCTGCCCGCGATTGACAGGGCGTTCGGCCACGACAGCGCGATGGCGCTGCACCAGTCGCTCGGCAAGCCGGCGCTCTACCTGATCCTCGCCCACGCCGTGCTGCTCACCATCGGGTATGCGCTCGTGCAGCCCGCCGGGTTCTTCGACGAGGTCTGGATCATGTTCTCGTCGCTCCCGGACATGCCGCTGGCCTTCCTCGGGCTGGGCCTGCTCATCGCCGTCGTGGTCACCTCGCTCGTCATCGTGCGGCACAAGTTCCGCTACGAGGTGTGGCACCTCGTGCACCTGCTGTCCTACGTCGCCGTGCTCGTCGCGATTCCGCACCAGCTCAGCGTCGGCACCCTGTTCCGCGAGGGATCGCTGCAGCGCTACTACTGGCTCGCCCTGTATGCGGGCGTTGCCGGGTCCATCATCCTCTTCCGCTTCATCGTGCCGATCGTGCGATCGCTGAGGGCCCGCCTCACCGTGGTCGGAGTCGACCAGGAGGCCCGTGGGGTCGTCTCGATCCGCCTGTCCGGCCGGCAGCTGCGCAGCCTCAGGGCGAAGTCCGGCCAGTTCTTCATCTGGCGGTTCTGGACCCCCGGGTTGTGGTGGCAGGCGCACCCGTTCTCGCTCTCTGCCGCGCCCACCGGCTCGTCCCTCCGCATCACCGTCCGCGGGCTCGGCGACGCGTCTTCCACGCTCCCGCGCGTGCCCGTCGGCACCCGGGTGAGCTTCGAAGGCCCGTACGGGCTCTTCACCGACTTCGCCCGCACCTCGCCGCGGATCGTCCTGATCGCCGCGGGCATCGGAGTCGCCCCGATCCGCTCGCTTCTCGAGACCGCCACGTTCGCACCCGGGCAGGCGACCGTGCTCCTCCGGTCGAGCACCGTCGACGACACCTACCTCGTCGATGAACTCGCCGCCCTCTGCCGCGCCCGTGGCGCCGAACTGCGCATCATCGCCGGCAAGCGCGCCCCGGGAACCAGCAGCTGGCTCCCCGGCGACGCGGTCCAGGCCCGGATCACCCTCGCAACCCTCGTGCCCAAGCTCCGCGAGGCCGATGTCTACATCTGCGGGCCACGCAAGTGGACGGACGAGGTCGTGCGGGACGCCCGGTCGGCAGGCTTGCCGACCCGGCAGATCCACTTCGAAAGGTTCGACTGGTGAGGGCCCGCGCAGTCAGCCTGGCCACCCTGGCGTCCCTGTCCGTGCTCGCACTC
>NZ_JASJVF010000275.1:0-4021 GCF_035019805.1 Cryobacterium sp. 10I1 | reverse complement strand
CGCGGACAAGCCCCGCAACCTCGCCAAGTCGGTCACCGTCGACTGAGCGGGGCGGTGGCGGCCGGCGGCCGGTGCGAGCCGGCCGACGGTCCGCTGGGAAGGTGGTGAAGATGAACCGTGAGCGCGCGAGAGGCCGGGTAGCATCTCAACGCCATCGGCTGCCGAACCGATGTGGACGTTCTGTGTGCTGGAGGAGGGCGAATGCCGGAAGACGATGAGCCAGCGGGCGGGACCCCTCGCCGGCGCGCACTCCTGATCAGTCTCCTCGCGATCGGCCTGACGGTTCTGGCCGTGCTGACGATCGTGGTGTCGACCGCTCCGCGACCCGGCCAGAGCACAGCTCCCCCCTCGGCCAGCCGGTCCCCCGGCACTCCGACACCCAGCGGGAGCCCCGCACCATCCGTGACCCCCGCGCCGTCCGCGAGCGCGGCCCCGACGGCTCCCACGGTCGGGGCGTACCCCTGGCACACCGGGATCGTCTCGACGACGTTCTGGGTCGGCGAGATCTTCGACCCGAACGCCGCGGACGGCAGCCAGGTCTATTCGACGTATGACTCGGGGTGGATGGCGAGCTATGGCGGTTGCGACGGCGTCCGCACGGCGGACGACTGCCAGACCGAGGTGCGGACGGCGGCCAACGACTACTTCCCGACCCAGCTGGCTCCGAAGGAGAACCCGTTCTACCTCGATCTCCCGTTCGACGACCTCAACGACGCCCAGGCGTTCGCGACCCGCGAGAAGGTCGTGCCGTGGGCCGGCCAGTCTGCGTACGCGGGCTCGGCGGGCGATGACACCGTGAGCCTGATGAAGAACAGGTGGGTCCGCATCCGCTCGAACGGCCAGACCTGTTACGGCCAGATCGAGGACGCCGGGCCCGGCCAGTACCACGATGCCGCATATGTGTTCGGTGCGGACGATGCCCGGCCGGCCAACAAGAAGTTCAACGGAGCAGGCATGGACGTCTCCCCGGCCCTGAACGGCTGCCTGCGATTCAGCGACATCAACGGGGAGAACGACACGGTCGACTGGCAGTTCGTCGAGGCGGCCGACGTCCCGCCGGGGCCCTGGACGAAGATCGTCACCACGAGCGGAGTGCGCCCGTAGCACGCGACCCGCGACCCGCGACCGGCGACCGGCTACAGCTTGAGCGAGGCGATCAGGTCTGGAGCGTGGTTGGTGGTGAGGATCACGCGCGAGAAGTCCTCGTCGATGAGGTCGATCACGACGGCCTGGCGGCGGCGCTTGATCGCGAGGAAGTCCTTGCCCCCGTGGAACTTCCAGGTGCCGACCGCGAGCACGAGTGGAACCTCGAGGCCGGGGGCGCGGATCCCGCGGATCCAGATCCACGGGTCGTCCGTGATCGTCACCGAGCGGATGTTGTCCCGTGCGACGACGATGTCCTCGCGGCGGAAGGCGAGCGTCTTCTCGGCCTTCGTCAGGTGTACCTCGAGCCGATCGGGATGAACGCGCAAGGAAGCCATAGGCCTAGTCTGCCCCGTTCGGCCGGTATTCCCGCTGTCGAAACCTCACAATGCAGTAACGCGGAACTGTGCGCTCCGTCAGTCGGGCACGACGGCCGCCGCTGCCGCCTTCGCCGCCGCGGGCAACGCGTCGAGAATCCACTCGATCGCCTGCTCGTCGTGGGCCGCAGAGACGAACCAGGCCTCGAACACCGACGGCGGCAGTGACACCCCGGCGTCGAGCATCGCGTGGAAGAACGGGCCGTACCGGAAGGCCTCCTGGCGCTGCACGGCGGCGTAGTCCCGTGGGGGGTGCGCTGCGGCATCCGCCCCGAACGCGAAGCTGAACAGGTTGCCCGCCCGCTGCACGCTGTGCGCGACACCCTCTGCTGAGAAGGCGGCGGAGACCGCGTTCGAGAGCAGCAGCGCGGTCGCATCGAGCCGCGGATAGACGGTGTCGTCGAGGGCGCGCAGGGTCGCGATGCCCGCTGCGACGGCGACCGGGTTCCCGGACAGGGTTCCGGCCTGGTAGACCGGGCCTGCGGGGGCGAGGTAGTCCATGACGTCGGCACGTCCGCCGAGGGCCGCGACGGGCAGGCCGCCACCGATGACCTTGCCGAACGTGAAGAGGTCGGGGCTGTACGGCTTCGCGGGGGTCTCTCCCGCGTTGTCGAGGCCCCAGTACCCGGCCGGCCCGACCCGGAAGCCGGTGAGCACCTCGTCGATGATGAGCAGCGCACCGTAGGAGTGCGCGAGCTCGGTCAGGGCTGCGTTGAAGCCGGGGTCTGGCGCGACCACGCCCATGTTCGCGGCGGCGGCCTCGGTGATGACGGCGGCGATCCTCCCCGGGTGGGCTTCGAACGCGGCGCGCACGGCCTCGAGGTCGTTGTACGGGAGCACGAGGGTCTGCGCCGCAGTCGCAGCGGTCACACCGGCGGAACCGGGCAGGGCGAGGGTCGCGAGCCCGGAGCCGGCCTGGGCCAGGAGTCCGTCGGAGTGGCCGTGGTAGTGGCCGGCGAACTTGATCAGGAGCTCGCGACCGGTGAAGCCGCGGGCGAGGCGAATGGCGGTCATCGTCGCCTCCGTGCCCGTCGAGACGAGGCGAAGCTTGTCGACGGCCGAGACGCGGCCCTCGATCAGCTCGGCGAGTTCGGTCTCGCCCGGAGTGGACGCACCGAACGACAAGCCGAGTGCTGCAGCGGCCTGGACCGCGTGGACGACCTCGGGGTGCGCGTGGCCGAGGATCGCGGGCCCCCAGGAGCTGACGAGGTCGACGTAGTCGCGGCCGTCTGAGTCGGTGACGTAGGCTCCTGAGGCCTTCACGAGGAACAGCGGGGTGCCGCCGACCGAGCGGAAGGCCCGGACCGGCGAGTTCACGCCGCCGGGGATGGCGCGCTGGGCGCGGGCGAACAGCTCGTCGTTGCGGGTCATCACGGGCGGTTTCCTTCGGTAAGCCAGGCGGCGAGTTCGACGGCCCAGTATGTGAGCACGGCGTCTGCGCCTGCCCGGCGGATGCTGAGCACCGATTCCTCGATCGAACGGCGGCGGTCGATCCAGCCCTGGGCGGCGGCCGCCTCGATCATCGCGTACTCACCGGACACCTGGTATGCCCAGACCGGGACATCACTCACGGCCGCGACGTCTGCGAGCACATCGAGGTAGCTGCCTGCCGGCTTGACCATCACGACGTCCGCGCCCTGTTCGATGTCGAGCAGGGCCTCGCGCACGCCCTCCCTGCGGTTGGCCGGGTCGAGCTGGTAGCTGCGCCGGTCGCCCGTGAGCGTCGACTGCACGGCCTCGCGGAAGGGGCCGTAGAACGCGGAGGCGTACTTCGCCGAATATGCGAGGACGGCGGTGTCCTGGAATCCCGAACCGTCGAGGGCCTCGCGAACGGAGGCGACCTGGCCGTCCATCATGCCGCTGAGCCCGAGCAGCCGGGAACCGGAGGCCGCCTGGATCAGTGCCATCTCGTTGTACCGCTCGAGGGTCGCGTCGTTGTCGACACTGCCGTCGAGCGCGAGCACCCCGCAGTGGCCGTGGTCGGTGAATTCGTCGAGGCACAGGTCGGTCTGCACGACGAGCGCGTCGCCGACCTCGTCTGCGATGGCCCGGGTCGCGACATTGAGGATCCCGAGCGGGTCGGTCGCGCCGGAGCCGATGGCGTCGCGCACATCCGGCACTCCGAAGAGCATCACGCCGCCGATACCTGCTGCGGCGGCCTCGGCTGCGGCCCGGCGCGCACTGTCGATCGAGTGCTGCACCACGCCGGGCATGGAGGTGATGTCCACCGACTCCCGCCCTTCGCGGACGAACATCGGCAACACGAGTTCGGCGGGGTGGATGCGGGTCTCACGGGCGAGCCGGCGGAGCGAGGAACTCGAACGCATCCGTCGAGGCCGAATAACTGGAGTAATCACCCATCCACCCTACCCACGCCAGACGAGACACCACTCGAGCCGCGGGGGGGGGGGGGGGGGGGGGGGGGGCGGGCGGGGGGGGGGGGGGGGGGGGGGGGGGGGGGGGGGGGGGGGGGGGGGGGGGGGGGGGGGGGGGGGGGGGGG
>NZ_JASJVF010000274.1:0-4064 GCF_035019805.1 Cryobacterium sp. 10I1 | reverse complement strand
CCCCGGCCCCGAGCGGCGCAGCGAGCGCCCTCGCGAGCACCGGCGCCGCGGCCGACACCGCACCCGCTGTGGCCGTCGCCGCCGGCGTGAGCCCGCTCACCTTCCAGTACGTCCCCGACCCGCGCATCACGGCCCAGATCGGCTACGTGCGCGCCCACTGGAACTCATACAACTCCGCCGTCTACGGCGCCATCGGCGGCAACGACTGCGTCAACTTCACGAGCCAGTCGCTGATCGCGCGCGGGTGGACGATGGACGCCGAGTGGTCCTATAGCGCTGCAGGCGCCGGATACAGCTCCGCCTGGTCGAGCTCGACCGCGTTCGCCGCGTACCTGTCCGCCCACCCCGAGCGTGCCACGCCGCTCACCGCCGGCGAAAGCAGCCGGGTCAAGGTGGGCGACATCGTGCAATTCGACTGGGACCGCTCCGGCGACAAAGACCACACCGGAATCGTCACCCGCGTCGTCAAGGACGCCTCGGGAACGCACCTCTATTACGCAGGTCACACCGAAGATAGCCTCGACAAGTCCGTCGAGGAATCCCTCGCGAACACCGGGGGAACGGTGAGCTACTGGAGCGTCGCCTAGCCCGGCGATTCAGCGACACTTCATAGCTTGGCGGGCAGTTTTCCCATTGAAGTGTGATTATCTGGATATATCCCCCCCCAAATGAGACGAGGAATTCGTGCAGTTCACCCGACGCTTTCGCATCAGCGCAGCCGCGCTCGCGTTCGCTGCTCTCGTGATCGGCACCGCCGCCGTCGCATCCTGGGGCGACGACGATTCAGACTCGGCGCGAGCGGAGATCGCCACATCGGTGACCCCCACAGACACCGCGACCCCTCGGGCGACGCCGGCGGATGCCGGTGCTCCCGTCGCCGTCGACACCGCGCCTGTCGCGACCGCAACGCCGACACCCGCTCCGGCGCCCGTGACGACCGCCGCGCCCGCCCCCGTCGCGGCGGCTTCGACCGGCGGAGTGCAGGCCCAGGTCGACTACATGATCGCGCACTGGACGAACTACAACACGGCGGACTACGGCGTCGTCACCGACAACGACTGCGTCAACTTCACGAGCCAGTCCCTGATCCAGCGCGGCTGGGCCATGGACGGCAGCTGGTGGTCCAAGGGCACCGGCTCGTCCTTCACCCACTCGAACGCCTGGGTCAGCTCGACCGCGTTCCGCAACTACCTCGCGAGCTCTGGGCGTGCGACCGCGCTCACCGACCAGCAGCGCGACCAGGTCAAGGTCGGCGACGTCGTGCAGTTCGACTGGGACAACTCGGGCGACCGCGACCACACCGGCGTCGTGACCCGCATCGAGGGCAGCGGCGACGACATCGTCATCTACTACGCAGGCCACACCGACGACACCGACTACCGTTCCGTCGACTACGCGATCACCGTGAAGCACCCGGGCGCCACCGCGTACTACTGGAGCATCCCCTAACCACCGGCCGCGTCACACGACGGATGCCGCCGCCCGCGCCCGCCGACCGGCGAACGTGCGCGACGGCATCCGTCTACGAAAGTGTCTACGCGATGGCGGCGTCGACGATCGCCTTCGCCTCGAGCTGCACCTGGCGGAGGTGCTCCGGGCCCTTGAAGGACTCGGCGTAGATCTTGTAGACGTCCTCTGTGCCGCTCGGCCGGGCGGCGAACCAGGCGTTCTCGGTGACGACCTTGAGGCCGCCGATCGCGGCCCCGTTGCCTGGGGCGTGGCTGAGCTTCGCGAGGATCTTCTCGCCGGCGAGTTCGGTCGCGGTGATCGCGTCGCCGTCGAGCTTGCCGAGCTGGGCCTTCTGCGCGGGCGTCGCCGCGGCATCCACCCGGGCGTACGCCGGGTCGCCGAAGTGCTCGACGAGTTCGGCGTAGCGCTGGCTCGGGCTCTTGCCGGTGACGGCGAGGATCTCGGAGGCGAGCAGGGCCAGCAGGATACCGTCCTTGTCCGTCGTCCAGACCGTGCCGTCGAAGCGCACGAAGCTCGCACCGGCGCTCTCCTCGCCGCCGAACGCGACCGAACCGTCGATGAGCCCGGGCACGAACCACTTGAACCCGACCGGCACCTCCCAGAGGTCGCGGCCGAGGAAGCCGGCGACCCGGTCGATCATCGTCGAGGAGACGAGCGTCTTGCCGATCGCGGCGTCAGCGCGCCAGCCCTCGCGGTGGCTGTAGAGGTAGTCGATCGCGACGGCGAGGAAGTGGTTCGGGTTCATCAGGCCGCCGTCCGGCGTGACGATGCCGTGCCGGTCGGCGTCGGCGTCGTTGCCGGTGAGGATGTCGAAGTCGTCCTTGTGGGCGATGACCGAGGCCATCGCGGAGGGGCTCGACGGGTCCATCCGGATCTTGGAGTCCCAGTCCAGGGTCATGAAGCGCCAGGTCGGGTCGACCTTGGGGTTCGTGACGGTGAGATTGAGCTCGTAGCGGTCGCGGATCGCTCCCCAGTAGCCGACGCTCGCGCCGCCGAGGGGGTCTGCGCCGATGCGGATGCCGCTCGCCTTGATGGCGGCCATGTCGATGATGTTCTCGAGGTCGTTCACGTACGCACCGCGGAAGTCGTAGGTCTCGACCGCGCTCGGTTCGCTCATCTTCACGTCGACGAGTCCGCCGGCGATGAGCTCGTTGGCGCGCGCGGCGATCCAGGAGGTGGCGTCGCTGTCGGCCGGTCCACCGTGCGGGGGGTTGTACTTGAAGCCGCCGTCGGTCGGGGGGTTGTGGCTGGGGGTGACGACGATGCCGTCGGCCTCATCGGTGTTCCCTGCCCGGTTGTAGGCGAGGATCGCGTGCGAGAGCGACGGGGTGGGCACGTAGTCGTCGAACTCGTCGACGAGCACGCGCACGCCGTTGCCGACGAGCACTTCGAGCGCCGTCGTGTACGCCGGGGCGCTCAGCGCGTGCGGGTCCGTCCCGATGAAAAGGGGGCCCGTGATGCCCTGATTGGTGCGGTACTCGACGATGGCCTGCGTCGTCGCGATGATGTGGTTCTCGTTGAAGGCCGTGTTCAGCGAACTGCCACGGTGCCCGGAGGTGCCGAATGTCACCCGTTGGGCGGGCACGGTCACATCGGGTTTCAGGTCGTAGTACGCCTTGACCAGCGCGTCGACATCGATCAGGTCTGATTCCAGGGCCGGAGTGCCCGCACGTTCATTCATGTCCCCAGTCTGGCACTGCAAGTAGGCTGTGAGCCATGTCCGAGACGCGCAAAGCCAGCTACAGCTTCCTGGGGCCGGCGGGCACCTTCACCGAGGCGGCACTCGCCCAGGTGCCCGAGGCGCGCGCCCAGGCCTGGCGCTCCGTCAACAACGTGGGCGAGGCGCTCGCCGACGTCGTCTCCGGTCGCAGCGTCGCCGCGATGATCGCGATCGAGAATTCCGTCGACGGCGGCGTGTCCGCCACCCAGGACGCGCTCGCGAAGGTGCCGGACCTCCGGATCATCGGCGAGTATCTCGTGCCGGTGAACTTCGTGCTCGTGGCCAGGCCGGGCACGACGCTTGCCGACGTGAAGATCGTCGCCGCGCACCCGGTCGCATACGCCCAGTGCCGGAACTGGCTCGAGACGAACGTTCCGCACCACGGCCACATCCCCGCCTCGAGCAATGTGGCGGCGCCGACCTCACTGCTCGAGACCGAACAGGCGGATGCCGCGGTCGCCCCTCCGGGGATCGAGAACCATCTCGACCTCACGGTTCTCGCCACCGACATCGGTGACAACCCGAACGCCGTCACCCGGTTCGTGCTGGTCAGCCGCACGACCGTGATCCCGGAACGCACCGGTGCGGACAAGACGAGCCTCATCGTCGAGCTGCCGGAGGACCGCGCGGGGGCGCTCCTCGAATTGCTCGAGCAGTTCGCGACCCGCGGGGTCAACCTTTCGCTGATCCAGTCGCGTCCGATCGGCGACGCGCTCGGTCGCTACCGGTTCGTGATCGACGCCGACGGGCACATCCACGACGAACGCGTCGCCGACGCCCTGCTCGGCCTGCGCCGGTTCAGCCCGAAGGTGATCTTCCTCGGCTCGTACCCCCGGGCTGACCTGCAGCAGAACGAGTACACCAAGCGCTACGA
>NZ_JASJVF010000273.1:0-4065 GCF_035019805.1 Cryobacterium sp. 10I1 | reverse complement strand
GCACGGTCGACAGCATCCGCGCGATCGACGCGGACGTCGCCCACGACGTGAAACCGCCGAAGCTCGCGACCCGGCTGCCGAAGGCCATCAGCATCGAGCAGGTGGCCCTGCTGCTCGCGGCGACCGACGGCGAGGACGTTCACCAGCTGCGCGACAAGGCGCTCCTCGAATTGCTCTACGCGACCGGCGCGCGCATCTCCGAGGCCGTCGACCTCAACGTCGACGACGTGCTCGACCTCGACGTCATACGGCTCACCGGAAAGGGCGCCAAGCAACGCCTGGTTCCGGTCGGCAGCTTCGCCCGTGCGGCCGTTGAGGCCTACCTGGTGCGGGGGAGGCCCCTGCTCTCTGCACGCGGCCCTGCGACCCCCGCGCTCTTCCTCGGGCTGCGCGGCCGGCGCCTCGGCCGCCAGAACGCCTGGCTCCTGATCCGCGCCGCCGCCGAGCGCGCCGGCCTCGAGGGCCACGTCTCGCCGCACACGCTCCGGCACTCCTTCGCGACGCACCTCCTCGCCGGCGGCGCCGACGTGCGCGTCGTGCAGGAACTCCTCGGCCACTCCTCCGTCGCGACGACCCAGCTGTACACCCTCGTCACGGCGGACACCCTCCGCGACATGTACACCACGGCACACCCGCGCGCCCGCTGAGCCCGCTGAATCCGGGGCATCCGCGGTATCAGGCGGATGCGGAACCGCGGCTTCCCGGCGATCCTTGCGGAAGGGCGCCGATCGGCTCGCTACACTCGACTGAGTGATGGGTGCAGGACGGAACGAGGACACCGGAGTGAAGCGCGAAAAAGCTGACCGGACACTACTCCCCGGATTCGAGGACGTGGTCGTCGGTGCAACCGGACGGCCGAAACACGAATTCGACGAACCCGCGGCGCTGAAAAGCCACGGCCCCGCGCGCATCATCTCGCTCTGCAACCAGAAGGGCGGCGTCGGCAAGACGACGACCACCATCAACCTGGGTGCCGCACTCGCCGGTTACGGCCGCCGCGTGCTCGCCATCGACTTCGACCCCCAGGGCGCACTCTCCGCGGGCCTCGGCATCCCCACGCACGACCTGCCGACCGTCTACGACCTGCTGCTCGGCAACAAGTACACCCCGGCCGAGGTCATCCAGAAGACCGCTGTCGAGAACCTCGACATCATGCCCGCGAACATCGACCTCTCCGCCGCGGAGGTGCACCTCGTCAACGAGGTCGCCCGCGAGCAGATCCTCGCCCGGGTGCTCCGCAAGGTGTCCGCCGACTACGACGTCATCCTGATCGACTGCCAGCCCTCGCTCGGCATCCTCACCGTCAACGCCCTGACCGCGAGCCACGGCGTGCTCATCCCGCTCGAGTGCGAATTCTTCGCCCTGCGCGGCGTCGCCCTCCTGATCGAGACCATCGACAAGGTGCGCGACCGCCTCAACCCCGCGATCGAACTCGACGGCATCCTCGCGACCATGTTCGACTCGCGCACGCTGCACTCCCGCGAGGTCCTCGAGCGCGTCGTCGACGCCTTCGGCGACAGCGTGCTCGAAACCGTCATCGGCCGCACGGTGAAGTTTCCAGACGCGAGCGTCGCCGGGGTGCCGATCACCGAGTTCGCGCCGGAACACGCGGCCGCCAAGGCCTACCGCCAGGCGGCGCGGGAACTGATCCAGCGTGGCGCTGTCGCCTGACACCGTCCCCTCGCGGACATTCTCGGTCGCCCTGGGCAACTTCGAGGGCCCGTTCGACCTGCTGCTCTCCCTGATCGGCAAGCACGAACTCGACATCACCGAGGTGTCGCTCAGCCGCGTCACCGACGAGTTCATCGCCCACCTCAAGGGGCTCGACCAGGCCGAGGAACTCGACCAGGCGAGCGAATTCCTCGTCGTCGCCGCGACCCTGCTCGACCTCAAGGTCGCCGGGCTCCTGCCGCAGGGCGAGCTCGTCGACGCCGAGGATGCCGCCTTGCTCGAGGCCAGGGACCTGCTGTTCGCCCGGCTCCTGCAGTACCGCGCCTTCAAGACCGCCTCGGCCTGGTTCCTCGGCCGGATCGAGGTCGAGTCCGGCCGGCACGTGCGTTCCGTGCGCCTCGAGGACAAGTTCCGGCAGCAGACCCCTGAGCTCGTCTGGACGCTCTCCCTCGCCGACTTCGCCGCCCTCGCCACCCGGGCGCTCACCCCGCGTGAGGTGCCCACCGTGGGGCTGGACCACCTGCACGCGCCGCTGGTCAGCATCCGTGAGCAGGCGGCCTGGCTCGTCGGGATGCTGCGCTCAGGCGACACGCTCACCTTCCGTGAACTCATTGCCGACGTCGAACTGACCGGCGTGATCATCGCGCGTTTTCTCGCCGTGCTCGAGCTCTACCGGCGCGGCTTCCTCTCCTTCGACCAGCTCGAACCCCTCGGCGACCTGAGCCTGCACTGGAGTGCCGCGGCGTCCCCGGACGAGGACTGGTCGGACGACACCCTCGCGAACCTCGGAGCGGACTATGACAACTGACACCCTGGCCGGCCCCGGTGCAGGAACCGGCGCGACCCGCACGCCCGGCGCAGCTCCTGCACCCGGCAGCGCACTTGCCGTCGAGGCCGCCGCCCTGGACCGCTCTCTCGAGGCGATCCTGATGGTCGCCGACGAACCGCAGAGCCTGCTGCACCTCGGCACCGCGCTCCGCAGGCCGCTGAGCGACGTGCGCCGCTCGATCGCCCGGCTCGTCGCCGACTTCGACGGCACGGCAGGCACCGTGCGCCGCGGTTTCGAGCTGCGCGAGGTCGCCGGCGGCTGGCGCATCTACGTGCGACCGGAATACGACACCGCCGTCGCCGACTTCGTGCTCACCCAGAACCCGAGCAAACTGTCCCAGGCGGCCCTCGAGACCCTCGCCGTGATCGCATACAAGCAACCGATCAGCCGCGGGGCGGTAGCCTCAATCAGGGCCGTTAACGTGGACTCGGTCGTACGCACCCTCGTGGGGCGCGGCCTGATCACCGAGGTCTTCACCGATAGTGAGACCGGTGCGATCAACTACGGCACCACAGACTTGCTGCTCACACAGCTGGGAATCAACTCGCTCGACGAGTTGCCCTACTTATCGCCCCTGCTCGCAGACGGCGCAAATGGATTTGAGGATTCACCATGACGATCGACCCCCAGGGCACGCCCACCAACCCGGAAGCCGCCGCGGACGGCGTGCGCCTGCAGAAGGTGATGGCCTCGGCCGGTGTCGCCTCCCGCCGGGTCTCCGAAGACCTCATCGCCGCGGGCCGGGTGCGCGTGAACGGCAAGGTCGTCACCGAACTGGGACGCCGCATCCACCCGGACCACGACCAGATCATGGTCGACAACGTCGCCATCCAGCTCGACACCAGCCGCCGCTACGTGATGCTCAACAAGCCCGTCGGCGTCGTCTCCTCGATGCAGGACGAGAGCGGCCGACCCGACCTGCGCGAATTCACCGAGCAGTTCGAGGAGCGCCTCTTCAACGTCGGCCGCCTCGACGCCATGACGAGCGGCCTGCTCATCCTGACCAACGACGGCGACCTCGCCCACATCCTCGCGCACCCCTCCTTCGGCGTGATGAAGACCTATATCGCCAAAGTCGAGGGCCGCGTCACCGCGCAGACCATCCAGTTGCTGCAGACCGGCATCGAACTCGACGACGGCCCGATCAACGCCGACAAGGCCCGGATCCTGACGAGCCCTCCCGGCGACGGCTTCAGCCTCGTCGAGCTCACCCTGCACTCCGGGCGCAACCGGATCGTGCGCCGGATGATGGAGGCCGTCGGCCACCCCGTCGTCGACCTCGTCCGCCGCCAGTTCGGACCCCTGCACCTCGGCACCCTGCGGGCCGGTGACCTGCGCGACTTGACTAAGGTTGAACTCGGTCAGCTGCTCACGATTTCGCGGGCGGACACCGAATACTAGAGGCACAACACGCACGAAGTCAGGAGACACCCGTGGTCGAAAGTCGCCTGATCGGGCCCGTGCGCGTCGTCGGCACCGGGCTGCTCGGCACGAGCATCGGCCTCGGCCTCCGCGCGCGCGGCATCGAGGTCATCCTCGCCGACGCCTCGCCGACGAACCTCAGC
>NZ_JASJVF010000272.1:0-4073 GCF_035019805.1 Cryobacterium sp. 10I1 | reverse complement strand
CATTCTCCACTGCGGAGGGGGCGACGACGGTCGCGACGATGGGGGCGAGCAGGGCCGTCACTTCAGGCGCGTCGACGATCGGCAGCGCCGACCACGGGAACACGATCCAGTCGTCGGTCTCGCGCCAGGTGTAGTCCGGGACCAGGACCGTGCGCGGCTTGGTGTACAGGGTCGCGCAGCGCACCTCGGCCGCCGACTCCCGCAACATCGCGAGCACGAGCGCGAGGGTGCGCCCCGAGTCGGAGACGTCGTCGACGAGCAGCACGCTGAGTCCGGCAAGTGCCGGCGCGTCGAGCATCGGACCGGAGAGCACCGGCTCGGGCAGGCGTTCGTCGACCCCGGTGTAGAACTGCACGTTGATGCTGCCGCAGTTCTTCGTGCCGAGCGCGTACGACATCGCGCCCGCGAGCAGCAGGCCGCCGCGCGCGATCGCGATCACGACGTCCGGGTGGAATCCGCTCGACAGCACGTCGACGGCCAGTTGCCGCGAGGCAGCGGCGAAGTCCTCCCAGCCGAGGATTTCCCGCTGGATGCCGGTCGTGTCAGTTGCTGAGTCGTCTGCTTCGAATGCCATTGTCCAATGGTAGGTCACCGGCCGGTTGGAGGTCGGGTTCCGGTTCAGCGGCGAGGTGCCGTTCCGGGTGCCCGTCATAGAGCGAGAGCGGCCGGATCAGGGAGTTCGAAGCGGTCTGTTCGATGATGTGCGCGGTCCAGCCGGCGATCCGGGAGGCCACGAAGAGGGGCGTGAAGGTCAGGGTGTCGAAGCCCATCAGGTAGTACGCCGGTCCCGACGGGTAGTCGAGGTTCGGCAGGATACCGGTGCGCTCCTTCATCCCCGCCGCGAGGCGCTCGTAGAGCTCGATCAGGTCCGGGCGCTGGTAGTGCTCGACCAGGGTGAGCAGCGCGGTCTTCATCGTCGGCACCCGGGAGTCGCCGTGCTTGTAGACGCGGTGCCCGAAACCCATCACCTTGTGATGCGCGTCGAGGGTCTCCTTGAGCCAGGCATCCGCTCGTTCGCCGGAGCCTTCGCCGAGGCCGATCTGCTCGAACGTGTGCATCACGGCTTCGTTGGCGCCGCCGTGCAGCGCACCCTTGAGGGCGCCGACCGCCCCGGTGATCGCCGAGTGCAGGTCGCTCATCGTGGACGTGATCACGCGCGCGGTGAAGGTGGATGCGTTGAAGGAGTGGTCGGCGTACATGATCATCGACACGTCGAAGGCCTCGACGACGACGAGTTCCGGCACCTCGCCGAAGGTCATGAACAGGAAGTTCGCCGAGTAGCCGAGGTCGTCGCGCGGTTCGATCGGCTCGAGCCCGTGGCGGCGGCGCTGGTCGTAGGCGACGATCGCGGGCATCTGGGACCAGAGCCGCAGGCCCTTGGCCTTGTTCGCCTCCGGGGAGGCGTCGTCGACCTGCGGGTCGAAGGCGCCGATCAGGCTCACGGCGGTCCGCACGACGTCCATCGGGTGCGCGGTCAGGGGAAGCTCGTCGATCACGCGGCGCACGGCGGGCTGGAGGTGGCGGAGGGACCGCTCCTCGTCTTCGAACGCGGCGAGCTCGTCGGGCGTCGGGAGTTCGCCGTTCCAGAGCAGGTAGGTGACCTCCTCGAAGCTCTTCTGCGCGGCGAGTTCCTGCACCGGGTAGCCCCGGTAGAGCAGGGAGTTCGACAGGTCGTTGACCTTCGAGACGCGGGTGCGGTCGACCACGATTCCGGCGAGGCCCTTGTAGACCGTCGGTTCGGTGACGGCTGGTTCGTTCTGACTCATGTCGCTCCTTCGCGTGCGGTGAGTGCGTGGTTACGCGGGCAGGGTGTTAGGCGGGCAGGGTGGGGTTGAGGGTGAAATTGAAAACGCCGGAGTCGAAGTGATTGTACGACTCGTAGTCGAGCAGTTCGTAGAGCTTCGAGCGGTGCTGCATCTCTGGCAGCATCGACTCGAGCGAGCCGTGTTCGACGATCGCGTCGAGGCCGCGGTCTGCGGCGCCCATCGCGAGGCGCAACAGCGAGACGGGGAAGATCACGAGGTTCATCCCGACATCGGCGAGCTGCTGCACGGTGAAGAGCTCCCCCTTGCCGAACTCGGTCATGTTCGCGAGCACGGGCACGTCGACGGCCGCACGGATCGCCGCGAATTCGGCGAGCGACGCCATCGCCTCGGGAAAGATCGCGTCGGCGCCCGCGTCGACGAGTGCCTTCGCCCTGTCGACGGCCGCGGCGAGACCGTCGACGGCACGGATGTCGGTGCGCGCCATCACGAGGAAGTTCGGGTCCCTGCGGGCATCGACGGCCGCGCGGATGCGCTTGCTGGCCGTGTCGAGGTCGACGACCTGCTTGCCGTCGAGGTGGCCGCAGCGCTTCGGGTTGACCTGGTCCTCGATGTGCATTCCGGCGAGGCCGGCGTCCTCGAGGGTCTGCACGGTGCGCGCGACGTTCATCGGCTCGCCGAATCCGGTGTCGGCGTCGACGATCGCGGGCAGGTCGGTCATCCTGGCGATCTGCTGGCTGCGCCCGGCGACCTCGGTGAGGGTGGTCAGGCCGATGTCGGGCAGGCCGAGGTCTGCGGAGAGCACGGCGCCGGAGATGTAGACGCCCTCGAAGCCCTTCGCCTCGATCAGGCGGGCGGAAAGCGGGTTGAATGCCCCGGGGAACCGGAGCAGGCGTCCGCTGGCCAGGTCGCGGCGGAAACCCTCGCGCTTGGCGGCGGGGGTGCGTGTCGAATACAACATCAGAAGATTCCATTCGGGATGGGGACCGAGGTGAGCAGGCCGTTGCGGGCCACGATGGTGAGCTGGTCGAGGTCGTCGGCGGCGAGGTCGGGCAGGCGTTCGGCGGCGTCGAGGAAGCGCAGGATCTCGCCCTCCTCGAGCACGCCCGCGGCGAGGGTGCGGAACTTGTCAATGTACTCCGCCCGGCCGAAGGGCTGCGCGCCGAGCGGATGCGCGTCGGCGACGGCGAGCTCGTCGACGATCCGCTTGCCATTGGCCAGCTCGATCTCGACCCGGCCGCCGAAGGCCTTCTCGGCGGGGTCGAGCGAGTGGTAGCGCCGGGTCCACTCGACGTCCTCCTCGGTCGTGACCTTGTTCCAGAGGGCGATGGTGTCCGCGCGGCTCGCGCGTTCCGGCCGGTAGGAGTCGACGTGGTGCCAGCTGCCGTCCTGCAGTGCAACGGTGAAGATGTACGGGATCGAGTGGTCGAGGGTCTCCCTTGTCGCACTCGGGTCGTACTTCTGCGGGTCGTTCGCACCGGAGCCGATCACGTTGTGGGTGTGATGGCTCGTGTGGATCACGATCCGGGTGATGTTGGCCGGGTCGGCGAGTTCCGGGTGCTCGCGGTAGAGCTTGCGGGCGAGGTCGATGAGGGCCTGGGCCTGGTACTCGGCGGAGTGTTCCTTCGTGTAACTGTCCAGGATGGCCCGCTTGGCCTCGCCCCGGCCCGGCAGGGCGACCTGGTAGGAAGCCTCCGGACCGTCGAGGAGCCACGCGATGACGCCGTCTTCGCCCTCGTAGATCGGGGTCGGACTCGTCTCGCCGCGCATGGCGCGGTCGACGGATTCGACGGCCATCTTGCCGGCGAATGCGGGCGCGTACGCCTTCCAGCTCGAGATCTCACCCTTGCGGGACTGCCGGGTGGCCGTTGTGGTGTGCAGGGCCTGGCCGATGGCCTGGAAGATCGTCTCGGTGTCGAGGCCGAGCAGGGTGCCGATCCCGGCGGCGGCCGACGGGCCGAGGTGGGCGACGTGGTCGATCTTGTGCGCGTGCAGGCTGATCGCCCGCACGAGGTCGATCTGGATCTCGTAGCCGGTCGCGATCCCGCGCACGAGGTCCCGCCCGCTCAGGCCGCGGGTGACGGCGAGGTGCTGGGCGACGGCGAGGACCGGCGGGATGTTGTCGCCGGGGTGGGAGTACTCGGCGGCGAGGAAGGTGTCGTGGTAGTCCAGCTCGCGGACGGCGACGCCGTTGGCCCACGCCGCCCATTCCGGCGAGACCCGGCGGGAACGCTGTTCGCCGAACACGGTCGCGCCGACGCCGTTGAAGGAGCGCGGATGCGCGAGCGCCTGCGAGCGCGCGGCGACGAC
>NZ_JASJVF010000271.1:0-4102 GCF_035019805.1 Cryobacterium sp. 10I1 | reverse complement strand
TCCTCGAGCAGGAACCGGTGCAGCCCGCGCACGGTCGACAGCATCCGCGCGATCGACGCGGCCGTGAGCGGCGACTCGGATCGGGTCGCGAGGTGCCGCACGAACGCGGAGACGTGCAGCGCCGTGACCTGACCGGGTTCGGTGAGGCCCTCGGCCTCGAGCCAGCCGGCGTAGACCACGAGGTCGCGCCGATAGGCGGCGACGGTGTTCGCGCTGAGCCCGCGCTCGATCGCGACGTGCCGCAGGAACGCTTCGACCGCCGCCGCGACCGTCATCGGCCGGTGTGATTCCAATTGTTCGGGTGCCGCGGCCAGGGCAGGTCTGCGGCGCCGAGGGTGCTCCAGTTGCGTTCCTTCGCGGCGAACGCGGCGAGCACCGAGATCACGAGCGCGGGGTTCTGCACCCGGCGTGCGAGCACGGCGTCGAGGCAGTCGGCGAAGGGGACCCAGCGGATCTCCATGTCGGCTTCCTCTTCGGTGCGGTTGAAGACCTCGGGCGCGGCGGTGAGGCCGCGGGCCAGGTAGACGCGCAAGGCCTCGTTGCTGCCGCCCGGTGACGTGTAGAACTCGCTCAGAACGTGCCACTCGGCGGCGACGTAGTCGGTTTCCTCGCCCAGTTCGCGCTTGGCCGCCTCGACCGGATGCTCGTTGGCCTCGTCGAGGAGGCCGGCGGGCAGTTCCCACTCGCGCATGCCGACGGGGTGCCGGTACTGCTTGATCAGCAGCACCCGGTCGTCCTCGTCGAGGGCGAAGACGGCGACGGCACCGGTGTGGTCGACGTAGTCGCGCACGATGTCGGAGTCGCCGTAGCGGAAGGTGTCCTTGCGGATGTCCCAGACGTGGCCGGCGAAGACCACATCGGACTCGGAGACCGCCGCGGAGGCGACCTCGTCCTCGAGGAGCTCAGTCACGGCTCAGGCCTCGGCGCCGACGACCGCAGCGACGTCGACGGTCTCGTCGCCCGTGTCGTTGCCCTCGTTGACCTCGAACAGGCGGCTGGCCTGCTGGCGGTCGAGTGCGGCGCCGATCAGGCCGCGGAAGAGCGGATGCGCGTGGCTCGGGCGCGAGCGGAGCTCCGGGTGCGCCTGGGTCCCGACGTAGAACGGGTGCTCTGCACGCGGCAGCTCGACGTACTCGACCAGGTGGCCGTCGGGAGAGGTCCCGGAGAACCACATGCCGGCATCCGCGATCTGTTCGCGGAACGCGTTGTTGACCTCGTAGCGGTGACGGTGGCGTTCGGAGGCCGAGGGGGCCCCGTAGAGCTCGGCGACGAGGGAGCCCGCCGCGAGGTCGGCCGGGTAGAGGCCGAGGCGCATGGTGCCGCCGAGGTCGCCGCCGGCGATGATCTCGACCTGCTCTTCCATGGTCGCGATCACGGGGAACTCGGTGTCCGGGTCGAACTCGGAGGAGGACGCCCCGGTGAGGCCGGCCTTGTTGCGGGCGTATTCGATGACCATGCACTGCAGGCCGAGACAGAGGCCGAGCACGGGGATGCCGTTCTCGCGGGCGAAGCGGAGAGCCCCGAGCTTGCCCTCGATGCCGCGCACGCCGAAGCCGCCGGGAACGCAGATCCCGTCGAGGTCGCCGAGCAGGCGGGTGGCGCCTTCCTCGGTCTCGCACTCGTCTGAGGCGATCCAGCGGACGTGGACCTTGGTCTTGTGGGCGAAGCCGCCGGCGCGGAGGGCTTCGGTGACGGAGAGGTAGGCGTCGGGCAGGTCGATGTACTTGCCGACGAGGCCGATCGTGACCTCGTGCTTGGGTTCGCGCACGGCGTCGAGCACCTTCTGCCAGCCGGTCCAGTCGACGCTCGTGACGGGCAGGCCGAGGTGGTCGGTGATGTATTTGTCGAGGCCCTGCTCGTGCAGCACGGCGGGGATCTCGTAGATGCTGGGCACGTCGACGCAGTTGACCACGGCGTCTTCGTCGACGTCGCACATCAGCGCGATCTTCCGCTTGTTGGCGTCGGAGACGGGACGGTCGCTGCGCAGCACGAGCGCGTCGGGCTGGATACCGATCGAGCGGAGCGCAGCGACGGAGTGCTGGGTGGGCTTGGTCTTCTGCTCGCCGGCCGCGCCGAGGAAGGGCACGAGGGAGACGTGCACGAAGAACACGTTCTGGCGGCCGAGCTCGTGGCGCACCTGGCGGGCGGCCTCGAGGAACGGCTGCGACTCGATGTCGCCGACGGTGCCGCCGATCTCGGAGATGATCACGTCGGGGCGCAGCGCGTCGTCGGCCTGGAGGCGCATCCGGCGCTTGATCTCGTCGGTGATGTGCGGGATGACCTGTACGGTGTCGCCGAGGTACTCGCCGCGGCGTTCCTTCGCGATCACCTGCGAATAGACCTGGCCGGTGGTGACGTTCGCGGCCTGGTTGAGGTTGATGTCGAGGAACCGCTCGTAGTGACCGATGTCGAGGTCGGTCTCCGCGCCGTCGTCCGTGACGAAGACCTCGCCGTGCTGGAACGGGTTCATCGTTCCCGGGTCCACGTTGAGGTAGGGGTCGAGCTTCTGCATGACCACGCGTAAGCCGCTGGCCGTCAGGAGATTGCCGAGGCTTGCCGCCGTCAGGCCCTTGCCTAATGAAGAAACGACACCACCAGTCACAAAGATGTGCTTGGTCGTGCCGTCTGAATTGTCCGCGTTTCTATTTTCCACCACGGGCTTCGACTCTATCATCGGATCTTCGTGGATCCGCCAGCACTCGCGAGGTTCATCAGTTCGCGGGCGTGTTCGAGGCCGCTCACGGAGTCGGGCAGGCCGGACAACAGCCGGGCCATTTCGGCGGCGCGATCGTCGCCGGTCAGCTGGCGAACACTCGACTCTGTGACGGAACCGTCGCTGTCCTTGACGACGCTCAGGTGGTTGCCCGCGAAGGCCGCGACCTGGGCGAGATGGGTCACCACGATGACCTGGGCGGTTTCGGCAAGCCGGAGGTCGCGATCTTCGACGAAGCCATGACCCGCTTCCAGGCGAAGCACGCGCTCTTCATCGGCGACAGGCTCGACACCGACATCCTCGGCGCCAACCGGGCGGGCATTCCCGCGGTGCTCGTGCTCACCGGCATCGACAAGGCCAAGCAGGCCCTCGCCGCCGCAGAGAAGGAGCGCCCCCGCTTCATCCTCGACGACCTGCGCCAGCTGCACGAGCCCTACCCGGAGACCGTGTTCTCCAAGGACCGCGCCACTGCGAGCGTCGCAGGCGCGAGCGTGCGCATCACTGGTGCTGACGTCGAGATCGTCGCGGAGGGCGACGGCGGGATCAATCTGCTCCGCGCCGCGTGCGCCGTGATCTGGGCGTCCGGCCGGCCCGTCTATGGGCTGAATGTTCCGGAGCGACTGTATCTCAGACGGTAACGTGGAGAGGGTGCAGCAGAACCCAGCGGACATCCCCCAGGGCGTCAGCCACGAAAATGTGACCATGGCGGACGAACTCCTGTCCCGGCTCGGAGACATCGGCGACCTGCCCCTCGAAGACCGCGCGGCGGCATACGCGCAGTTGCACGACGAGCTGCGCACGCACCTCGAGGGCGGCGACA
Organism: Cryobacterium sp. 10I1; assembly: GCF_035019805.1. Taxonomy (NCBI): domain Bacteria; kingdom Bacillati; phylum Actinomycetota; class Actinomycetes; order Micrococcales; family Microbacteriaceae; genus Cryobacterium; species Cryobacterium sp. 10I1. The sequence continues at coordinate 569 of NZ_JASJVF010000271.1, read as the reverse complement.
GTGCACCCCGGCCCTGAGGCGAACGCGGATGCCGGGGCGGACTCCGGGTCCGAGGCTGAGCTTGTTCCTGAGCGGATGCCCGACCAGCGCCTCGACACGGCCCTCGCCGACCGCGGGCTCGTGCGTTCGCGCACGGTAGCGGCGCAGGTGATCGCCGGAGGCCTCGTGACGGTCGACGGCCAGCCCGTCGTCAAGGCGTCCACCAAGGTGCGCGCCGACCAGGTGCTCGTCGTTGCCCCGACCGACCACTACGTCAGCCGCGGCGCCCACAAACTCATCGCGGCGCTCGATGCGTTCGACATCCCCGTCGCGGGCCGGACCGTGCTCGACGCGGGCGCCTCGACGGGCGGCTTCAGCCAGGTGCTCCTCGAACGCGGCGCCGCACAGGTGCTCGCCGTCGACGTCGGCCACGGCCAGCTCGCCCCCGAACTCGCCCTCGAACCGCGCCTCGCGGCCGTCGAGGGGTTCAACCTGCGCTACGCGACGCCGGAAACGCTCGCCGCGGCATCCGGTGTCGACACCCGCCCCGACCTCGTCGTCGGCGACCTGTCGTTCATCTCACTCCCGAC
>NZ_JASJVF010000270.1:0-4109 GCF_035019805.1 Cryobacterium sp. 10I1 | reverse complement strand
CGACCGCCACACTCACCTGGGATCTTCCCAACATGACTGCGGGCCCTAATGTCACCGACCATGGCTCCGCCGAGGGCGCGCGAGGTCAGGTTTCCATTGGAGCTGACGGCACTCCCGTCAGCTACCGGATCGCTCCAAACGACACGGAGAGTGCAATCGCTGCTCGGTTCGGCATCACCCCAGATGACCTCGAATGGCTCAACCCGGATCGATTCGGCGATCGACTCAACCTGGCCAACATCACGATAAACCTGTCAATGGACTCGCGTGGCCTTCGTTGGTGAGTGGAAGTCCGGTCCGGGGCGACGGGTTTGATTGCGGTGGTGACCAAGGTGAGCTGGTCAATTCCGCTGGGACCTCCGCTGATGATGCTCAGGTGACCCCAGCCCCGGAGTTTCGAAAAGGCGGGGCAGTCCGCGATCGGCAGTAAGTTCGTTGTCGGGGGACGCCGATTGCCCTCGGTTCTTTCGAAGAGAGGGTTCGCCATGACAGATTTCCCGCCTCCCGTTCCGCGGGACGACTACGACGTGCCTGCACCTGCACCTGCACCTGTGCCGGTGGATCCGTGGGCGCTCGACGGCGTCCAGAGGACCCGTCCGCCATTCAACAGGATGGCCATTTGGGGTTTCGTACTCGCCTGCGTCGGGTTGGTCGTCTTCGGATTCGTCGGTGCGTTGGCTACGGCACTCTGCGGCCGTGCGCTCCGGACCATACGTCGGACGGGGGCACGTGGTCGGGGTCTGGCGATCGCGGGCATGTGCATTGGCCTCATCGACTTCGTTTTCTACGCGATCGGCCGTTTCTATCTCGGATGACGAGACCCGTGCAGTGGACGCGCAGGCCCGTGGCGCCTTCGGCGACCTCACCATCGCCTCTGCAATGATCGACCACACCGTCCGCCACTTCGACCTCACTAGCCTCAAGTACGACGGCCTGCCGGCTCGACAACACGAAGCCATCGCGACCACGGCACGCTAGGAACACACGACAGTGGCCCTGTTTTTAGTTGGCAGAAATGGCCCTGTTTCCGGTCGGGGTTAATACTGGGCAACATGGTTATCGCAATCGTGGCATTCGTCTCGCCTGTCGTTGTTCCGATTGAGAGAAGAGGAGACTGGCGACGTGAGCGATCAGACTTCTGAAAGCGAGAAGGACCGCGGGCGACTGTTAGCGAAATTCGCTCCGCAAGGAATCGGCCTTCGCATTGGTCGCGCGCCGGTAAACGCTAGTTGGCCTTTCCCTCGATCTCTAAAGATATATGAGCACGGGATTCTGGTTACGTCACTGGGTACCTCGGCGTGGATTCCCCGAAACAGTATTGGTTCCCTAAGACGGGGAGTTGGCAACATTCGTATCAAGTGGGCACTTGGCGGAGGAACTGGGTCCGCAACGATAAGCAGTTGGCTCGATATGGGTCGCATCGATCGAGCGCTCAACGATGCAGGTTACCCCGTCGAGCGCTAGGGCCGGTCCCTTCGCGGAGGGATAGCCGCAGGTTGGCGAGCTCGAGCCGCTCTCGCGAGGAAGACTCGGGGATTCCGGAGCTTTTGCGACTAGAAGGACCGAGGCTTCTCCCGTCCAGAGGAAACCAACAAGGTCACGGCGGAATAATTGGGGCGTATTCTGCAGCGTTTGCCATTCCCGGTGCGCGCTAAAGTCGCATCATGCTCCTGCGCGTTTTCGGCGGTCTGGCCGCCTTATCACTGGCCCTGTGTGTGGTGTGGTGGACCGTGCTCAGAGGGGACGAATCCAGTGTTCTTTCTGCGGCGCCGTTGGGGCTGATTGTCTTTGGTATTCCGGCTGTTACCGCGTTGGCGTTCTGGATCATCGCCCGTCGGACGGATCAGCGCGCAATAGTCGTGGCGCAGGCGCATCCGAATGTTGCTCTCCATCAGTTCGTGGCCGATACCCCTGCGGTCATGACGCTGCGCCGCTTGGCATCTGAAAATGGTGGCCGTCGCATCCGCTCGTTGAACGGTGCGTACGTCACCGTTGTTATGGACCGGGGTTCGCTGTGGATCTACGCCGGGGCCAACGCATGGTTGGCGGCACGGGTGGAGATTGCGCGCGTCGCTGGGGTTGAACCGGCGCGGATCAGCACGACCAGGGGCGGCTGGTGGCCAGGAGTGAGATTTCAGATCACTGGCGACGCAGGCTCCGCCCTGATAATCGATGTTCTGCCCATTCGGGTTGCACGGGGCACTATGCGCAAGTCCCTTGATGTGGCCGGCGAACTGAGTGCAATCCGGAATGAACTGGAGGCGAACGCCGCGATCTAGTGGTGGTTCGAGGTGCTGGTGACTGACGACACTTCGCCACCAGATCAGCTGTTTGAGTTCGTCGGTACCCACCAGACGTAGTCGTAGGAGCTTCCAGGAGGATGACTAGAAATCTTGAACGGCCCACCGGCAAAGAATCGTCACCTCCGAGGATTCCAGACCACCTCACGGAGCCACGAGCACGCTGGCTCGACGCCGTCGCACGATGGGAGCTGCGGCTTGGTCTGCGCAGCTCAATCGACAGCTGCGCACTTGAGTGGATCTCGCACGATTCGAACAATCCTGTGCTGCTCGAAATGGTCAGCCGGTACCGTGACGACTTTGTTACTGACGAGGAGTTTCGAGTGGATATCGCAAACGTGTTTGTGGCGATGGCCCTGGAACCGCCGACACGAAGCGACTATGTCTGGGCGGTGATTGCAGACTCCGTCCGCGTCGCGGAAACCTCAGAGGATCTGATTCGTGCAACTCACGATCTACGAGTGATTTCCCGCGAAAACAGTCAGTTCTTGGATCGATTGGGCGGCTATGTCTACTACGACGAGAACTTCTCACGGAATGAGTATTTTGACGTGTCCCTGGGCAACATGAAGCGAGAGTTGAACCGTGACAGGCCTCGATTGTTAGAAGACGCAAGTAAGCATTTCGCGACAAGCGAGGTGGGATGCTGGATCGCAGGCGCCCTGGGCGTCGCTAGCGTGTGAGCGACACCAACCGACGGCACAGCGGTGTCTGGGAGAAGAATTTCCATCGTCCCGAGTTAAGAAGTGTCTTCGACCAGACATGTGGTGAGTGAAGACAGAATTCGGGTGCCGAGCTCGGGGGAGGGGGAGAGATGGACGACGTCGGTCTCAGTGCGGCCTTGAAGAAGACGGATCCATTCCCAGAGGCCGAAACGTCACATGTAGCGCCATCACTTCAGCGTCTGGTGGGGTCAGTCGCTGCGCTCGACCACGCAGCTCGGCGTCGGCGCCATCGTCGTTTCGTCATCGGGGGTATCGGCGTCGGCGTTGTGTTGCTCGCTGGCACCGGCGCTTCCGCGCTTCCCGGACTTATCGAGTGGGCCCCATGGGCTCCTGACATCGTGTTGGATCGGGCGTTCCCCGTTTCGGACGGCACCGGCCTGACTGGCTGTGTCATCGTGATGCGGGTGGAACCGGACTACGCAACCGGAGACGAGAACACGGATGCCCACGTCGCCGACGCACGCGCCTTTCTGCAGGGCCATGACTGGTCGACGATCGAGGCCACTCTCCGTCAACGGTCCGCGTTTGACTGGCTCGCATTGGCGCGACAGGGCAAGACCGAGGCGGGCAGTCTGACCGGAGAGGTCACTGAGCAGATCGCCCAAGCTATGACGCAGGCCGGGTACTTGGGTCACGGAGTTGCGCTGTCCGCTTCGGAACGCTGCGATACAGGGCCCGACAAGTGAGCCGGCCGCCCGATGTCACCTCCGTGGGTTCAGCCGAACGACGTCTGGAAAAATTGCACGGTCAGTTGGCCGGCGACCTACTCCGATATTTTGCGCGAAGGGTCACTCCCCAGGCCGATGCGGCCGACCTTCTCGCGGAAACCCTGATGGTTGCCTGGCGGAGACTGGACAAGGTGCCGACGGATGACCAGGGCGCGCGGATGTGGATGTTCGTCACGGCCCGCCGCGTCCTGGCCAATTGGACGCGCGGTCAGCGCCGACGCATCACCCTCACCGATGAACTCCGGGCCCACCTGATCGAAACGCCGCAACCAGACGCATCCGCCGCGGTTCTCGATGTTCGACGTGCCCTCGAGGTCCTGCCGCGGAACCAGCGTGAGCTGATCCGCCTTGTCCAT
>NZ_JASJVF010000269.1:0-4124 GCF_035019805.1 Cryobacterium sp. 10I1 | reverse complement strand
ACCGCCGCCGGCCTGTTCGACCTCTCCCACATGGCCGAGATCCGCGTGAGCGGGGCGGATGCCGCGGCGTACCTCGACTACGCCCTCGCCGGAAAGCTCTCCGCGATCGCCCTCTTCCAGGCGAAGTACAGCCTGATCCTGAACGCGGCAGGCGGCATCGTCGACGACATCGTCGTCTACCGCACCGGGGAGACCGAGTTCCTCGTGATCGCCAATGCCGGCAACCACTTCCCGGCGCTCGAGGCCCTCACCAAGCGCGCTGCCCGTTTCGACGTGACCGTGACCGACGAGAGCGACGACACCGCGCTCATCGCCGTCCAGGGCCCGAACTCCCTCGCCATCCTCCAGGCGACCGCCGGTCTCACGGCCACCGACGACCTCGGCGCCCTCCGCTACTACCGGGCCATGACGGGCACCTTCACCGACGTCCCGGTGCTGATCGCCCGCACCGGGTACACCGGGGAGGACGGCTTCGAACTGTACGTGCCCATCGATCGGGCCCTCGCCCTCTGGAATGCGCTCACCGCGGCCGGCGCCGACCACGGCCTCGTGCCCGCCGGACTCGCGAGCCGCGACACCCTGCGCCTCGAGGCCGGCATGCCGCTCTACGGCCACGAACTGAGCGAGGCGACCTACCCGGCCCAGGCCGGACTCGGCCGGGTCGTCAACCTCGCCAAGGAGACCGACTTCATCGGCCGCGCCGCGAGCGAAGAGGGGCCGCAGGCGGGGTCCGCCGTGCTCGTCGGACTCGTGTCCGCGGGCAAGCGCGCCGGCCGCGCCTCCTACGACGTCTTCCGCAGCGCTGACGCGCACACACCGGAGGGGATGATCACGAGCGGCGCCCTCTCCCCGACCCTGGGACATCCGGTCATGATGGCGTACGTCTCGCCGTCGATCGCCCGGCTCGGCACCGAGGTCTTCGTCGACGTGCGCGGCACGCGCATCCCGGCGACCGTGACCGCGCTCCCGTTCTACTCCCGCAAGCCCTGACCCCGAGGGCATCCGCCCACGCACTCCCGTCGGCGATTCTCGCCGGCACCCCTCCAGACCAGCACGCACTGCCCGTTGTTCCGCCGAAAGGACACCCCATGACCGACCAGACCACCCTCCAGTACACCGCAGAACACGAGTGGGTCCTCATCGAGGGCGACACCGCAACCGTCGGAATCACGGCGTACGCGGCAGAGAAGCTCGGGGACGTCGTCTTCGTCGAGCTGCCCGCCGTCGGAACCGGTGTCATCGCCGGCTCGATCGTCGGCGAGATCGAATCCACCAAGTCGGTCGGCGAGCTCTTCGCGCCGGTCAGTGGCACGGTCACGGCCACCAACGACGGTGTCGTCGACAGCCCCGAGCTCGTCAACAGCGACCCCTTCGGAGAGGGCTGGCTGATCAAGGTCACCTTCCTCGAGCTGCCGCCCCTCCTCAGCCACGCCGAATACTCCGCCCTCACCGGCGAATAAGCTCCCAGGAAGCAGGCAGCGCCAGATGACCAAGCACCTCAGTCCCACCCTGACCGCCCAGGCCTCAGCCCAGGCCACCGAGCGCCCGTTCACCGAGCGGCACATCGGCACGGATACCGCGGCGCAGGCCACGATGCTCGCCCGCCTCGGCTACGACTCCGTCAACGCCCTCGTGGCCGCCGCCGTTCCCGCCTCGATCCACGTCGACGCGTTCCGGTCGGAGTCGGACACCCTGCTTCCGCCCGCAGCGAGCGAGCGCGAGGCGCTCGCGGAGCTGCGCGCCCTCGCCGGCCGCAACACCGTACAGCGCTCGATGATCGGGCTCGGCTACTACGACACGATCACGCCGGCCGTGATCAAGCGCAATGTCCTCGAGAACCCGAGCTGGTACACGGCGTACACCCCCTACCAGCCCGAGATCTCCCAGGGCCGGCTCGAGGCGCTGATCAACTTCCAGACGATGATCGCCGACCTGACCGGTCTGCACACCGCGAACGCGTCGATGCTCGACGAGTCGACAGCCGTCGTCGAGGGCATGCTCCTCGCCCGGCGCGGCTCGAAGTCGCCGTCCCACCGGTTCCTCGTCGACGCCGACGCGCTCCCACAGACGAAGGCACTGCTCGCGAACCGGGCCGCCGCGCTCGGGATCGAGCTCGTGGAGACCGACTTCGGCACGCCCGGCGCCGACGCGGAGCCCGCCGCCGCCGGTGACGCCGATGCCTCCGCCGGGCTCGGCGACTACTTCGGCGTGTTCGTGCAGTACCCCGGCGCGACCGGGACGGTCTGGAATCCTGCCGCCGTGATCGAGGCAGCACACGCCCAGGGCGCTCTCGCCGTCGTCGTCGCCGACCTGCTCGCGCTCACCCTGATCATGTCGCCCGGCGAACTCGGTGCTGACGTGGCCGTCGGCACGAGCCAGCGCTTCGGCGTGCCGATGGGCTTCGGCGGTCCGCACGCCGGCTACCTCGCCGTGCGCAAGGGCCTCGAACGCCAGATGCCCGGGCGCCTCGTCGGCGTGAGCGTCGACGCGGCCGGCCACCCGGCCTACCGCCTGTCGCTCCAGGTGCGCGAGCAGCACATCCGCCGGGACAAGGCAACCTCGAACATCTGCACCGCCCAGGTGCTCCTCGCCGTCATGGCGGGCATGTACGCGGTCTACCACGGCCCGGACGGGCTCCGCCAGATCGCCCGCGGGGTGCACGAGAACGCCGGCCGGCTCGTCGCCGCACTCCGCGCCGCCGACGTGACGGTGCTGAACGACACCTTCTTCGACACCGTGCGGGTCTCGATGCCGTCCCGTGCCGCCGAGATCGTCGCCCGCGCCTCGGGCGCCGGCGTCAACCTCTACCAGGTCGACTGCGACACGATCGGCATCAGTGTCGACGAGACCACCACCCGGAGCGACCTCGCCGCGGTGCTCGGCGCGTTCGGCGGAACCGATGCCTTCGGACACGTCGACCTCGAGGCATCCGTCACCGGGCTCCCCGAGGAGCTCGCCCGCACCACGACGTACCTCGAGCACCCTGTCTTCAACACGCACCGCTCCGAGACGAGCATGATGCGCTACCTCAAGCGCCTCGCCGACTACGACTACGCGCTCGACCGCGGCATGATCCCACTCGGCTCCTGCACCATGAAGCTCAATGCGGCGACCGAGATGGAGGCCGTCAGCTGGCCCGAATTCAGCGGAATCCACCCCTTCGCCCCACGCGACGACGTCGACGGCTACCTCGAACTCATCCGGCAGCTCGAGACGTGGCTGACGGATGTCACGGGGTACGATTCCGTGTCGCTCCAGCCGAACGCGGGGAGCCAGGGCGAACTGTCCGGGCTGCTCGCCATCCGCGGCTATCACCTCGCCAACGGCAACGCTGAACGCACCATCTGCCTGATCCCGTCGAGCGCGCACGGCACGAACGCGGCATCCGCCGTGCTCGCCGGCATGAAGGTCGTCGTCGTCGCGTGCGACGACCTCGGGAACGTCGACCTCGACGACCTGCGCGCGAAGATCGCCGAGCACGCCGACAGCCTCGCCGCGCTCATGATCACCTACCCCTCGACGCACGGCGTCTACGAGCACGAGGTCGGCACCATCTGCCAGGCCGTGCACGCGGCCGGCGGGCAGGTCTACGTCGACGGCGCCAACCTCAACGCGCTGCTCGGCTTCGCCCGGTACGGCGACTTCGGCGGCGACGTGTCGCACCTCAACCTGCACAAGACCTTCTGCATCCCGCACGGCGGCGGCGGACCCGGTGTCGGCCCGGTCGCGGCGAAGGCGCACCTCGCGCCGTTCCTGCCCGGACACCCGCTCGCCCAGGACGAGGAGCATTACCTCCGGGGCGCCGACGGCAGCGCCGGAACCGTCGTGCACGGCGGCGGCCCGGTCTCGGCCGCACCGTACGGGAGCCCGGGCATCCTGCCGATCTCCTGGGCCTACGTGCGCATGATGGGCGCGGCCGGCCTCAAGCAGGCCACCGGCGCCGCCGTGCTCGCGGCGAACTACGTTGCCAAGGGCCTCGAGGGCGCATACCCGCTGCTCTACTCCGGGGAGAACGGGCTCGTCGCCCACGAGTGCATCCTCGACCTGCGCCCGCTGACCGCCGCGACGGCCGGGTGCGGCTCAGCGCCCACGCCGTGCTCAGCGTCGAAACCGTGGACATGCTG
>NZ_JASJVF010000268.1:0-4140 GCF_035019805.1 Cryobacterium sp. 10I1 | reverse complement strand
GTGCGCCCCCGCGCGCCAGGCACACCGGGCGCGCACCGGCGCACGTGGCGCGCCAGGCGGTGCCGGAGAGTCCCGGCTAGCGGATGCGGCGGTGCACGGACTGCGGGCGCAGGTAGGCGTGCAGGCCCTCGCGTCCGAACTCGGCGCCGATCAGCACGCCGTCGAGTACGAAGACGAGGCCGCAGAGTGGGCCGGACAGGCCGAGGACCACGAGTGTCAGGGGGAGGAGCGCGCTCACCTCTTCCGCCGTCGTGAACAGCCCGCCGAGCAGGGGGCTCGTCACGACGAGGAGGGCGCCGATGGCGGCACCCCCGAGCACACCCCACTCGAGGCAGCGCCGCAGCACCGCGCGCACCCCGGGGAGATCGCCGGCCCCGAGGCCGCGCCCGACGAGGGCCTGGGCGGCGATCGCGAGCGCGTCGAGGGCGAACGCCATCGCCGCGAACAGGGTCATCGCGATCTGGAACGCCGCGAGCTGGGGCGAGCCGAGGCTCGTGGCGACGAAAACCGCGAGCAGCATCGCCGCACGCAGGCTCACCGTGCGCAGGAACAGCCAGCCGCCGCTCGACGCCCCCCGCAGCATCCCGCCGCGGTGCGGCCGCAGCCGGGCACCCTCACGCCGGGCGTGCCGAACGACCACGACGAGATACACCGCGACCATCGCCCACTGCGCGACGACCGTGCCGAGCGCCGAGCCGACCAGGCCGAGCCCGAGACCATAGATGAACCACAGGTTGAGCACGATGTTGGCCGTGAAGCCGAGCCCCGCCACCCAGAGCGGCGTGCGGGTGTCCTGCAGTCCGCGGAGGAGTCCTGTCGCCGCGAACACGAGCAGCATCGCCGGAAGTCCCAGCATCGACACGGTGAGGTACCGGGCGGATGCCGCGGCCACGGCAGGCTCCGCGCCGAACGCTCCCACGAGCTGCGGGCTCAGCGCCGCGCCGAGCCAGCGGGCGACGGCAGGGGTCGTGCTGTACGCGAGGAACACCATCAGCCCGACGATGGTCTGCAACACCGCGCTCGCGAGGCCGAGTCCGGCCAGGTCGACCGCGCCGAGATGCCCGACCATCGCCGAGTCGGCGAGCAGGAACAAGGGCTCGGCGACGAGGGCGCCGAACGCAGGGAGGGCGAGGCGCAGGATCTCACGGTCGATGGGCCGCTGGCGGAAGATGGCGATGCTCCCGACTCTAGCGTCGCTCGCCGACACCGCACGGTCCGGCGCCGTCCGGCCTCGCCCGGCGTCGCACCCCGGCTCGAATTCCCGGGCACAGCGAATAGCATGGACGCATGACTGAGCTGGGGACCGCATCCGGAATCGACCGCGACGAACTCGACCCGGGCATCCGCCCACAGGACGATCTCTTCCGCCACGTGAACGGGAAATGGATCGACCGCACCGAGATTCCGGCGGACAAGGCCCGCTGGGGATCGTTCTACCTCCTCGCCGAGGAGTCAGAGAAGGCCGTGCGCGAGATCATCCTCGAGGCGCAGACCGCTGAACCCGGAACAGAAGCCCGCAAGTTCGGCGACCTCTACTCGAGTTTCATGGACGAGGCGCGGGTGAATGCGCTCGGCGCAACGCCGCTCGCGGCCGACCTCGCGACCGTCGACCGGATCGACTCCGTCGCCTCCCTGCTCGGCACCCTCGGCCGCCTCGAGCGCGCCGGCGTCGCAGGCGCTTTCCAGCTCTATGTCGACAATGACCCGGGCAACCCGGAGCGCTACCTCGTCTTCCTGGAGCAGGGCGGGCTCGGCCTGCCGGACGAGTCCTACTATCGCGAGGAGAAGTTCGCGGCCGTCCGCGAGGCGTACCGCTCCTTCCTCGAGCGGATGTTCGGCCTCGCCGGCGTCGACGACGCCGCTGCCAGGGCGCAGCGCGTCTTCGACCTCGAAACCGAACTCGCCGGGCACCACTGGGACAACGTGCGCTCCCGCGACAGCGAGAAGACCTACAACCTCAAGACCTGGGGCCAGGTCACGGCCCTCGCCGCCGGAGCGGACCTGCACCTCTGGCTCGCGGGCCTCGATGCCCCGGCGGGAGCCCTCGAGGAGATCGTCGTCCGCCAGCCGAGCTTCGTGACCGGCCTGGCCGAGATGCTGACCGAGGACGGGATCGTCGGATGGAAGGACTGGCTGCGCTGGCAGATCATCCGCTCGAGCGCCTCGTACCTCTCCGACGACTTCGTCGAGGCGAGCTTCGACTTCTATGGCCGCACCCTCACCGGGACACCTCAGCTGCGGGACCGCTGGAAGCGCGGCGTCTCCCTCGTCGAGGGATCCCTCGGCGAGGCCGTCGGCCGGATCTACGTCGAACGGCACTTCAAGCCGAGCGCGAAGGCGAGCATGGACGTGCTCGTCGGCCACCTCGTCGAGGCATACCGCCAGAGCGTCGCCGAGCTCGACTGGATGACCCCGGAGACGCGGGCGCGTGCCCAGGACAAGCTCGAGAAGTTCACGCCCAAGATCGGCTACCCCGACAAATGGCGCGACTACTCGACCCTGTGGATGGAGGCGGGCGACCTGATCAAGAACGTGCGTGCCGCGAACGAGTTCGAGTTCCAGCGCGAACTGGGCAAGATCGGCAAGCCCCTCGACCGCGACGAGTGGTTCATGACCCCGCAGACAATCAACGCCTATTACAACCCCGGCTTCAACGAGATCGTCTTCCCCGCGGCCATCCTGCAGTTCCCGTTCTTCTCAGACGAGCGGGATGCCGCGGCGAATTACGGCGCCATCGGTGCCGTCATCGGGCACGAAATCGGGCACGGCTTCGACGACCAGGGTTCGAAGTACGACGGCGACGGGCTCCTGACCGACTGGTGGACCGCTGACGACCGTGCGGCCTTCGAAGAGCGCACGGGCTCGCTCATCGAGCAGTTCAACGCCCTGGCGCCGAAGCAGATCCCCGAGCATCACGTGAACGGCGCGCTCACGATCGGCGAGAACATCGGCGACCTCGGCGGCCTCTCGATCGCCTGGAAGGCCTACCTGATCTCGCTCGACGGCGCAGAGCCGCCCGTGATCGACGGTCTCACCGGCGCCCAGCGCTTCTTCCTGTCCTGGGCCCAGGCCTGGCAGCTGAAGATGCGCGACGAGGAGGCCATCCGCCTGATCTCGATCGACCCGCACTCGCCGAATGAGTTCCGCTGCAACCAGATCGTGCGGAACATCGACGAGTTCTACGCGGCCTTCGGCGTCGCGGCAGGCGACGAACTCTGGCTCGACCCGGACAAACGCGTCACCATCTGGTAGCCCCGCCGGCGTCCGGCCCCGGCGTATGTCGGGTGTCTGGGCTATGGTGCTGAGGGGAACACGGAGCCGGAAATCGGAGCCGGAACACGGAGGGACCCGAAAAAGTGTCCACGCCAGCGCGGGAATCGGAGCGACGGTCGCGTCGCGGTGCCCCGAGCAGGGCACGGCACGGCGTTTCGGAGTCGATGGCGAACTTCGGCCGCGGGTTCCAGGCCCTCGGCACCCTCGCCGTCGACGGCGTGCAGGTCTCGGCCCGCGCCACCGACCTCGCGACCGGCAAGGTCCTCTTCTCCGTTGACGACCACGTCGTGATGCCGACAGCGGGGATCGGAACCGTCCTCCTCCTCATCGAGGTCGCCGCCCGGCTCCCGAACGCCGAATTCGGCGCCCTCACCATCCTCGACCGCACCCCGGCGGACTCCGTCGGAGGGTCAGGCGTCTGGCAGCACCTGCAGGCCCCGTCGCTTCCCGTCGCTGACCTCGCGGCCCTGGTCGGGGGTCTCGGCGACAACCTCGCAGCGAACGTGCTGCTGCGCGCGGTCGGCCTCGCGGCCGTCCAGGCGCGCACCGAACAGCTCGGCATCTCCCACACCGCTCTGCTCGACCTCGTCCGCGACGAACGCGGCCCCGATCACGCACCCCAGCTCTCCGTCGGCAGCGCCCAGGAACTCACGGGACTCTTCACGTCCCTCGCCCGCGGGGAGGTCGTGGATGCCGCGACGAGCGAACGCGTGATCGGCTGGCTGTCCCTCGGCGCAGACCTCTCCCTCGTCGCGAGCGCCTTCGGGCTCGATCCCTTCGCGCACCGCGGCGGCGACCCGGGCGTTCACCATCTTCTGCACCGCGACGGCCATCGAGAGGCCTTCGTTGGGGATCTTGTTCTTCAGC
>NZ_JASJVF010000267.1:0-4148 GCF_035019805.1 Cryobacterium sp. 10I1 | reverse complement strand
GCAATGCTCAGCCTCGGCGGGCACAAACCCGTGCTTCCCGGCCGGGACTAACCCACGGAAGAGTCAGGAGAGCCACATTTCGCCCAGTAAAATGTTCACCACAACTAAGTAGTGAGGTTCAGACATGAATGCCATTGAACCTCCTGAAGCGGCGGCCGGAGGAAGATCCAAAGTGCCCGCAAGAAGACGACGCTGGGGATATTACCTCCCGGCGCTGGCGCTCATCTTCATTTTGGCTGGCCCAGGATTGCGCGGCACCCCATCAGAGATGTTCGTGAACTTCATGTTCATAGTCGTTGGGGTACCCGTATTCGTACTCGTGATTGGCATTCCCTTCGGAGCGGCGCAGCGTCACTTGTATTCGATCCTGCATAACGCCAATCCTTCATTGTCGTTCGTGATCATTCGCTTATCGCCCGCGCTCGCTTCTGAGATCAAGGACATAAGTGGCATCAGCATCGGCTATCCCACACCGATGAACGCGTCTCTCGCTTTTGTTGACGCTGGGAGTCGATTTGAACTGTGGCGGTTGCGTCGCGGAGGGCCAGAGAGGGTCCTAAGAATTCCATGGTCGAATGTGTCGTCAGTCGAAATTGCGACCGTGACTCATAGGGAAAGCATCGAGCGGGCCGTTGAAGTGAAAGGGTCTCTAGATGGAAGAGCCTTTCAGATCGGGCTCCCGCCACAGCGCCGCGGGGATTGGCTCTTTCGCCCGCAGGGAGACAAAGACTTTGACGCCTTCTTTCATTCAGTTCGGACCTCTCGAAATCTTTCGCGCGATGCAGGACACCCTCATCCGATGGGGGATAGTGCCACGTAGGAATTTGACGTTTCGGATCAATTGGACGAATAAAAGCCGTGTGCGCCATAGGTGCTGGAGTGCGTTCACGACCACTACTAACCCGAGCCCTTCCCCGTGGCCGTGAAGTCAGCATCACCGCAAAATGCGGGAAAGCGGTCATCATCGCCGGCACCGGCGGCAACCATGTCTGGCTGTCGCCCAGGGGATCTTAATCGGAGGGGACTACAAATTGCACTGGTTTGTGTCTCCGGCCCATAAATATACCTGGCCGCCGGATCCGCCGACTCGATTTAGCTTGAGTCAAGATGACATGAACAGAGACATTCAAATTAGTCGACGTGAGAAATGAGGTCCGTCCCCATGCGAACACGTCGTGCCCGAGTCACGACGGCAATTGCCGCTCTCGTCGTTGGCGCAATCGGGCTCGTGGGCCGAAGCATCCAAGCGGCGCAGCGGGGCGACGTCGATCTCTTGCGACTGACTGCGATTTCTTGCCTCGTCGGAGCCGCCGTATTTCTTGTCGTCATTCTGGCTCTGTTCGCAAGCTATATGCCCGCGCAAATTTGTGCGCGCCTTTTGCGCAAGATCTATCCGGATCGCCTCGTCCTCGCTGCCAGCATGAAATTCGCAGGCGAACTTGGAGATTTTGACAAGTCGTCACTTGGCGCGGGTGATCATCGGCCACCGGTCTATCAATTTGCAGTGATGGCGACAGATCAGGACATCACCTTCTGGGCAGGCGTTCGACAATTGCGAAAATTCTTGCAAATTCCTTGGTCCTTGGTGAAGGATGTCCGCGTTGATCAAGACCAAGAACTGGACAAACGCTATCTGCCATTGAGTATTGAGTTTTTCGATCCCACCCTCGCGTCGTTGAAGCTTCGAGTGGCGGCAGACACGTGGCTGGGTTTCTCCCAATTTAAGATAAACGAACTCGAGAGGGTCGCTCACCGCTTGGACGAACTTCGGTCGGCCAAGGGCTGAGATTGGATTGGACCCGAACGTGACGGAGCGAGCATTGTCCTCAGTGGTACGGGCATCCCCGGGCAAACCACACGTTCACTGCCGGGTGGCGCGAGCGTGGCCGCTCGCACCGACGGAACCCAGGTGTGGTCCTACCCGAACATCCACGGAGATGTCGCGGTCAGTGTCGACGAAAGCGGGACCAGGACCGACAGGTACCGCTACGACCCGTTCGGGCAATCAGTCGACACCCTGACCGGGCTGATCGGCACCACTGCCGCCGACGACACCTTCCCCGACAACCTCCCAGGAGTCAACGCCGCCCTAGGCTGGGTCGGAGGCGCCGGCAAACTCACAGAGCACGCCGGAACCATCGCCACCATCGAGATGGGTGCACGACAGTACGTCGCCGCCCTCGGACGCTTCCTGAGTGTTGACCCGGTCGAAGGCGGGGTGAGTAATGCGTACGACTACCCGGCAGACCCCATCAACAAGCTTGATTTGAGCGGGCAGCGACAGGATTGCGGTACTGCGGCGTGCAACAACGCATATTACAAGGCCAATCCAAGGGCGGCAGCGCTGCAGTCCCGCATTCCTCGTGCTTCCCTTCCAAATGTAGTGACCCCAAGGCTCAGCCCGAAGATCATTTCTGGCAGTATCAATATCGTTTGGGGCGTAGCCAAGCTCGTGCAGGGTTTGTTGGGCTTGGCCGTGGCGACGGGCGCAGAGGCTACAGTCATGGGCATTCCGATAGGCGTTACAGTCGATGCCGTCGCCGCCTATCAAATCATTACGGGGGGAATGAAGATACTTCGTGGTGTACGGCAGATGCGCCAAGGACTTGACCAGCCTTATGTTTACGGTGATCTGGGGACGTACGCATGGGATACGTTTAAGGGCGTCGCTCCCTTTGGCGATCATTGGACTGATTGGGCGGGAGGATTGCCATGATCGAACTCAACATATTTGTGCAGCTTCTGATCTTGGTGATTCGAGGGGTGCTCCTGTGGATAGTGGTTCCCGTGGCCACTGTCTCTTGGATAGTGTTCTTTTGGACTACCAAATCCTCGCTCGGCTCTTGTCTAGGTTGGTTTGACCTGAATTTGAATGCTTTGATCCAGCGCGTCGTACTCAGGCCGTTCATTCGCAACCCGCCAGCGTCATGGGTCGCAATGTCGAAGATGGTGAGCACCGAACATCGAATTGCCTTCCTTACTCTTTGGTAACTCGATGAGGAGCGCGCGGAAGTCGCTGAATGCGAAGCGGTTCCGCCGCCGTTGAAGCGCTCTTTGGCGTCCCGCAACACTTAGAAAGTGGTGCTGAGTCCTCTCAGGCTCTTCATGGACGCGACAATTTTCGTAAATGGATCCCTCGGCATCACACGCCCGACCACAGCGGGCACGACTACCTCGTTCATGCGCGACCAGAACGGCTCGGTCGTGAGTATGCGCACAAGCGCCGGGAGCTTCTACTTGATCCTTTTGGCGCTGTTGGGACGCGGAGTCGTTCTCATCATCCAAGCGCCCAGTGGAGATGCTAGTGGCGGCGGAAACTTACACAACTTTGGTAATTGTGTTGAGTGCACTGGCAACTACAAGCGTTCTCGTGGGTTTGCTTTACCTCTACTGGGCAATCCGGATGAGGCGGCGACTTTCCAGGCTTCGAATTCGATCTCCCGAAGCCGTATTTTTCGACGCACAGCACCAGCAGGGCTTCAACAGTGCCCTAGTCGCCTCAGTGCGCTTCCCAAACGTCGGTTTGGGATATTTCGTAGTCCGCGTAGACGAAACCGGCGTTCGCCTCATCAAGGACTTTGCAACGCCAACTGATTTCCTGCACGTTGCTTCGGGTGAAGTAATTGATCTTCGAGTCGAGAAAATTTCCGCCGGATTCCGACAGCGCTGGAGAATTCTGCTCTCCGTTTCGCGAGAGAACCGCGTCGAGCTGCCTATTTATCTCAATGGTTCCGGTGGGCCATGATCCGGCCCATCGACGAGACAAGGTTGCGCATTGCGCTAATGACATTTCAGGAACTGAAGCTCTCCGCTGGCCCAAGGGCGCAAGGCTCGACGCCGTTACGAAGGAAATCTCGTTCCGACACCGACACCGACACCGACACCGACACCGACACCGGCAGCTGAGGCGGGCACACTGTGTGTATCTGAGGGCGTTGACGACTGGTGGGTGATGGATATTGCCCCATCCCCAACCCCGGGAGTGCCCGGCGACCTGTATGTAGACGACGGCGGTTATCTCGAGGATCGGGCGCGCGGTTGGCATTTCGATTGGATCCCGCTCGGTCCTGAGTGGCGAGTCGCCCTATCGGGTAGCGCTGTTCTGACGATCCGGTAGCGCGATTCCGGGGACAAGGTAGCGCTCGACG
>NZ_JASJVF010000266.1:0-4175 GCF_035019805.1 Cryobacterium sp. 10I1 | reverse complement strand
AGCTCTAGTTGCTTGCCGCGTAGCACTACCTTGCCCATCTTCCTTAATCTTCCGAGGTCCCGGCTGACGCTTTCGCGCCGCGGCGATCTGCTCGGCTTGTTCGCGCACCTGCAGCGCGATCAGCGCCCGGGACGCCGAGCGGTCGATGACCTGGTTCGGCCGACCCTTGCGCTCGTAACTGCCCGTCCGGCGCAATTGCGGAGAGATTTCGATCGCGGGGGCATCCGCCCAGGGCGCTCCGACGAGCGCGGCGTTGTCGCTCCAGTGCGCCCAGGTCGCGGAGTCGACCGTGAGGTGCCGGGCCGAGTAGAGGCCGAAGGCGGCCCGGGCGAGCCGGTGACGGTCGTCGTCGTCGGGCGCCTCCTGGAACCACTGGGCGAGGCGCAGGTAGTCGGTGGACCGGTCGGAGCGGCCCGAGCGCCTCGCGTTGACGGCGCGCACGGCGTCGAGCAGGGCCGGGATCGCGGCGAGCGCGGCCATCCGCAGCAGTTTCGCCTGGCTGTCCCTGCCGTGGCTCGAGAGGAACCAAGACCGCAGCCCTTCCCAGCGGTTCGCCCAGACAGCGTAGTGACGCGCCGACTCGGCGAGGGCATCGGGCCCGACGGGATGCTCGGCATCTCCGGGATCGGGGACCTGCACGAGGGCGTCGCTTGCCTCTCGTTCGGCGAGCGCGCGGAGGGCGCGGTCGACCGCCGCGCTGTCGGCGCGGGCGAGCAGGGTCGCGATCTGCGGGCCGCGAACGGTGAGGTCCTGGATGAAGCGTTCGAGATAGTCGACGAGTCGCGACTTGTAGGCGACGAAGGCCGCCTCGTCGGTGTCGGTGAGGTCGATCGTGCGCTGGAGCGAGGCCATGAACGCGCTCGCGTTGTCGGCGAGTTCGGTGAAGCGCAGGGTGAGCGCGGCGAGGGTCTGGTGCAGCTTGCCGAGGTCCGGGGTTTCGGCGCCGATCAGCGTCACGAATTCGTGCAGGGTGACCGCGATGTCCTCGAGGGCAACGCTCTGCAGGGCGCCGCGGCGGCCGAGGGTCTCTTCGAACCGTTCGAGGGCGCGTTCGGCGGCCTCGCCCGCCTGGCTCAGCTGGAACAGATGGCGCTTGCGGTAGAAGTCCTCGACCTGCACGACGCGGCCGGTGTCGGGCGACGCGAGGAGGTTGCCCCAGCCGACGAGTGAGTCGAGGGCCGCGGTGACGGCCTCGATCGACAGGTCTTCTGGCACAGGGACGGTCGCACTGGTCGCACCCGCGGCCGGATTGGCGGCTGCGCCCGGGGTCGGTTCCGCGGCATCCACTGCAGCATCGCGACGCAGCTGGCCGAGCACGTCGTCGGGGCGCAGATGCACCTGGAACCGCTCCTTGGCCGTCACGAAGGTGCCGAGCACGCGGCGGTAGATCTCGCTGTTCTGCGCGTTGAGGTGGCTGAACACGCTGAACGACTCGGAAAACTGGACCTCGGCAGAAACGATGCTCACCTCCCCTGGACTCGACACGGTTCAGAACGACTCGACACGCCGCGCGGTGCGCACGACGGACCCCCATTCATCATGCAGCATTCCACCGACTTCAACAGTCGCGCCGCCGCCCCGGGCGAGACAAGTCGGCGATTTCACCTCACGAGAGTCGGTTGACAGAGATGACACCGAAGCTAGGCTTGGTTGACAGAGATGACAGCCGACGACTCACCGGGAGGGCTCACGATGACACCCGACGCCGAAGCGCAGACACCCCCCGGGGAGCGCCACTCCCGCACGCTGATGCTCACCGACTACCAGGCCGAGCTTCTGACCGAGATTGCGAAACGTCTTCCCGACCGTCTCGAAGCATCCGTCGCCGGTAACGCTCGCACCGTGGCGGAACGCATGGTCGCCACGATCCCCGGGACAAGCATCTGGCAGGAGAAGATCGGTCCCTTCTATGAGGCCTCGGCGATCGCTAAGTGGAAGGGCGTCAGCCGCCAGCACGTCCACAAGCTGAGGAACCAGGGCGTGCTGCTCGCAGTACAGACGGCGGATGCGAAGTCGCTCCTGTTCCCGGCATGGCAGTTCGGCCCCGGCGGTGAACCCCTTCCCCACCTGAGGCCAGTGATCGACGCATTGCTCCCCGCCGCACGTGACGAATGGTCGCAGGCGCTCTGGCTCAACGTGAAGACACCCCGATTCGGCGGTCGCTCTGCGGCGGACCTGTTGAAGTCGAACGAGCTGGGACCGGTTCTCGACGCCGCGCGAAACGATGCCGCTCGGCTTGCGCCGTGAGCCGGGAGGCGACTTTTCAGGCCAATCCCCTTCCGGGCCGCGACTTCACCGGCTTCCCGGCAGTACATACTCGGGGAGCCGAACGGAAATACCGCTCCCACCCGATCGGGCGTGGAGCCTGGTTCTTCGCGTCGGCGCCCGGCGGCCCGGGCGGGGGTCGCTTCGATCTGGCCCCACCACTCGGCACCTGTTATCTCGCCGACACCGTGGCCGTTGCTGTCCGCGAGCGTTTGGGACCCAGCTACGCTGCATCCGGCATGGTGCCCCGCTGGGCCGCCGAGGAATTCCAGGTCACTGAGCTCGACCTCAGCGCGGGCAAGAAGTGTGCCGACGTGGCCGCGGCGGACGCCGCCACGTTCGGTGTCACCCGTGAGTTGAGCACGATGGACAGCTACGGCGTTCCGCAACAGTGGGCGGCCCTGTTCGAGTCGCTCGGCTTCGACGGCATACGGTACCCCGCACGATTCAGCACCGGCTACTCGCCTGATGCCTGGGCCGTGTTCGGAGCTGCCGGGCCACGATCGTGGCCAACTTATGCAGTCGTCGACGGGGTCGCCGCCTCTGAATCGAGCGGCTTCTCCGTCTACTCGCCGCCCGCATCCGCCGCAGGTTTGAGCGTGAGCCTTCCGCCCGGCGTGACCTAGAGTGCCGCGGCGCACCGTCGGAGATTCTCGCGACACGCCGCGTATCCGGGCAGCGGATGCCGCGAGTCGCGAAAATCTCCGACATAACGTTCCGCGAGACCCGGTTCAGTCCTGCGGGTCCGCGCCCTTCCGCTTTCGGAACGCGATCATGTTCATCCGGCTGCCGCAGCGCGCACTGCAGAAACGCTTGGACCCGTTACGCGAGAGGTCGAGGATCAGGCCGGCGCAGTCATCCGCTTCGCAGATGCGCAGCCGCCGCATCTCGTCCATCCGGATCACGTCCATCAGGGCGAGCGAAGCCTCCACGCGCAGGCGTTCGCCGAGCGGCGCATCGGGCGTGGTCGCGTGCAGGTGCCAGTCGGATGCGTCGTGCCGGGCGAGGTACGGCAGGGCCCTGGCCTCGGCGAGCATGGCATTGACCTGGAGCGCCGCGGTGTCGCGGTCGCGGGTCCAGACGAGCCGCACCTCGTCACGGGCGCGCAGCACGTCGAGCCGCTCGCCCTCGTCGCCGTCGATACGGCCGGAGAAGGGATACCCGGCGAGGAAGTCCGCGAGCTGTTCGAGGGTGGCGAGCTCATCCGTGCCGCTGCGGGAGGCCGCGGGATCGGTGTTGCCGAGGTCAACCGCGAACTCGAGCGACTCCACGGTGTCATGGGCAAACTGCATGTTGACTCCTAACCCGACCATCGCCTAACGTTATGGTCATACCGAATAGTAGACCGTAACGCTGCGCGCGCAGCAGAGCGCGCGACAGAAGCCGGAAGCAGAGCCGGCAGCAGAAGGAGCCCCATGAAGATCTCGTCGCCCTCCGCGGGTCTCGTCGTGGCGGTCATCGGCTCGCTCTCCTTCGGCACCTCCGGCGCGTTCATCAAGCCCTTGCTCGAGGCCGGCTGGTCCCCGGGCGCCGCCGTCACCGCACGCGTGCTCGTCGGCGGGCTCGTGCTGCTGCCACTCGCCCTGGTCTCCCTGCGCGGATCCTGGCCCGCCCTGTGGCGGGCACGGTGGCGCGTGCTCGCGATGGCCCTCGCCGGCGTCTCGGCCACCCAGTTCTTCTACTTCGCCGCGATCCAGACCATTCCGGTCGCCACGGCCGCGCTCATCGAACTCCTCGCGCCGCTGCTCCTGGTCGGCGTCGTGTGGGTGATGACCCGGCGCATCCCGCACGCCCTGGTTCTGGTCGGGTCGCTGTTCGCCGTCGGCGGGCTTGTGCTCGTGGTCGGCCCCGGCGCGATTCGCGCGGTCGACCCGCTCGGCCTCGCCTTCGCCGCCTGTGCCATGGTCGGC
>NZ_JASJVF010000265.1:0-4188 GCF_035019805.1 Cryobacterium sp. 10I1 | reverse complement strand
CCTCCGCCGCGGTCATCGATTCCTTGAAGGAGTCGGGTGCCAGAACGAACTTCATGCGGTGATCCTCTGCCGGGCGCAACCGATGGGGTGAGAAAAGGGGGCCGGGGAGATTTCCCCGGCCCCTTCAGTGTGGCCGTTTCGGCGGACCACGTCGATCTCAAGAGCCGTGGCTCAGAATGACACCCCGCAGACCAGGGCCGCATTCGCGTACGGCGTGGCCTCGCCCGTGCGGATGAAGAGCTTGGCAGACGCGGAGAGCGCCTTGAGATCCTCGTGGCTGATGTACTCGATCCCGTCGAAACGCTCGGCCAGCCAGGCACCCGCCGGGGCGCCCTTCGCTTCCTCGGCGGCGATGCAGTGCTGGAACACCATGTCGCTTGTGAGGGCATCGAGGACCTGCTCGAACCGCGGAATGCCGTGGACGAGAGCGAGGTCGACCACCGGCACCCCCGCCGGAATCGGCATGCCGCAATCGGCCACCAGGACCAGGTCGGTGTGCCCGAGTCTGGCGAGGGCGCCGCAGAGGTCGGCATTCAGGATGCCGGTCCGCTTCACTTCTCCACCTCGGGGAGTTCGTCGTCCGCGCCGGGATACGACTGCTGGGTGCCGAGCGTGCGCACCGCGAACGCGCCGACCCTGACCGCGAGGCGCACGGCGTCGAGGAGACTGGAGCCGGCGGCGAGCCGTCCGCTGAGCGCCCCGACGAAGGCATCGCCGGCGCCGGAGGAGTCGACCGCTGCGACCCGGGGCGAGGGAACCGTGGTCGTGCCGAGGGAATCGGAACAGATCGCACCCTGTTCTCCCCTGGTCAGCACCACGGCGGGAACGCCCCAGGCGCGGAGCCTGGCCACGAGCTCGGCGTCCCCACGGGGGATGTCCGTGCCAGGGTCGACGAGCGCGAGGACGAGTGCGGCCTCGTGCTCGTTGACGACGAGCGGGTCGGCCCGCCGGATCGTGGCGGGGTCGACGGCGATCACGGGAGCGAGGTTGAGCACGACCCGGCCGGTGGCCAGGCGGACGGCCGCCTCGATGCCGGCGGCGGGGATCTCGCCCTGCAGCACGACGACGGCGGCCCGCGCGATGAGGTCGGCGGCGTCACCGACGACATCCGCCCCCACGGCGGCGTTCGCCCCGGGGACGACGACGATGGTGTTCTCCCCGTCGTCGGCCACGGTGACGAGGGCGAGGCCGGTCGGGCCGTCGATGGCGGACACGGCGGACAGGTCGACGCCGGCCCGCTCGAGGAGAGCCATCGTGAGCCCGGCGACGGAATCGCTCCCGGTGGCGCCGACGAGGCTGACGTGCGCGCCCAGCCGGGCCGCTGCGACGGCCTGGTTGGCGCCCTTGCCGCCCGGCAGGAATTCCATCGACCGCGCGATCAGGGTTTCCCCTGGCGCGGGATGGCGCTCGACGACCATGAGCTGGTCGACGTTGATCGAGCCGACGACGACGATCGGGCCGCCGTCAGCGGTGGGGGTGAAGGAGCTCACTTGGTGAAGTCGCCCACGTTCGTCTTCGTGACGGTGACGACCTCGACGGGGACGGTCGCGTCGACCTTTTCGCCGGCGAGGGTCTTGACGGCCAGTTCGATGGCGAGCTTGCCGAGTTCGGCGGGCTGCTGGGCGATCGTGGCGGCGAGGGTGCCCGCTGTGATCGCGGCGAGTCCGTCGGTGGTTCCGTCGAAGCCGACGACCTTGACGTCGGTCCCGGCGCGGGATCCGAGCGCCTGCACGGCTCCGAGGGCCATCTCATCGTTCTCGGCGAAGACACCGGTCACCTCGGGGTGGGCCTGGAGCAGGTTCGTCGTCACGTCGAGTGCGGTGGCGCGGTCGAAGTTGGCGGTCTGCTTGGCCACGACGGTGATGTTCGGGTAGGCCTTCATGCCCTCTTCGAAGCCGGCGCCACGGTCGCGGCTCGCGCTGGTTCCGGAGACACCCTGCAGGTCGATGACGCTGCCCTTCTCGCCCATCGCGGTCGCGAGCTCGACCGCGGCCTGCTTGCCGCCGGCGACGTTGTCGCTCGCGACGAGGGAGGCGACGGTTGCGCCGTTGACGGTGCGGTCGACCGCGATCACCGGGATGTTCGCGGTGTTGAGCGCCTTGACGGCCGAGCCGGCGGCATCCGAGTCGACGGGGTTGACGATGACGAGCTTGGCCCCGCTCGATGCGGCCGTGGCGAGCTGGTTGGCCTGGGTCGCCGAGTCGTTCTGGGCATCCACGATGTTGAGCTGCAGGCCGGCGGCGGTCGCGGCGGCCTGGGCGCCGTCGCGCAGCTCGACGAAGAACGGGTTGTTCAGGGTGGAGACGGCCAGCACGATCTTGGTGCCGGATGCCGAGTCCCCACCGCCCCGGCCGCACGCGGTCGTGCCGACGAGGATGAGGGCGGCTGCGGTGGTGACGGCGGCGATTCTGCGGAAAGAGGACGACTTCATTGTGTGTTCCTTTGGTTTGAGCGATGGAGGGAAAGGGAGAAAGTGCGGGTGTGGAGGAATAGTGCTCAGCTGTTGCGCGTCTTGCGGCGCAGCACGTCGACGCCGACGGCGAGGGCGATCACGAGGCCGATGACGACCTGCTGCCAGAACGAGGTGACGTTCAGCAGGTTGAGGCCGTTGCGGATCACGACGAGCACGAGCGCGCCGACGAAGGTGCCCGAGATCTTGCCGAGGCCGCCAGAGAGCGATGCGCCGCCGATGACGACGGCCGCGATGGCGTCGAGCTCGTAGCCGGCAGCCGCCTGGGGCTGCGCGGAGTCGAGCCGGCCGGCGAGGAGGAGCCCGGCGAGCGCCGCGAACAGGCCGGCGAGGGCGAAGACGGTGACGAGGATGCGCTTGACCGGCAGCCCGGACAGGCGCGCCGCCTCGGCGTTGCCGCCGACCGCGTACATCGACCGCCCGATCACGGTGCGGTTGAGCACGAAGGAGGCGACGACGGCTGAGAGCAGGAGCACGACGATCGGCATCGGGACCGGTCCGAGGTTTCCGCCGAGGAAGGAAACCTCGGGCGCTGTCTTGATCGGGCGGCCGTCGGAGATGACGAGGGTGAGGCCGCGGGCGACGCTCAGCATCGCGAGGGTCGCGATGAACGAGGGCAGCTTGCCGTAGGCGTTCGCGAGGCCGTTGACCATCCCGGCGAGGAGCCCGGTGACGAGCCCGCCGATCAGGGTCAGCCAGCCGGGAAGCCCGGCGGCGACGAAGAGCCAGCTGGACACCATGGCCGCGAGGGCGGCGACCGCGCCGACCGACAGGTCGATGCCGCCCGCGACGATGACGAAGGTCATCCCGAACGCGAGCACGGCGACGGTGGAGACCTGGATGCCGATGTTCAGCAGGTTCTGCCCGGTCAGGAAGTCCGGGGTGGCGATGAAGAGGGCGAGGCACAACACGACGAGGCCGACGAGCGCTCCGTTGTTGGCAAGGAATTTCTTGTAGTCGACGCGGCGGCGCGCCGGGGCCAGGGTAGTCGTGGACATCGGTGTCATTCCTTCTCGTGGGTCGGTGCGTTGTCGCGGGTGACGGCGGCGAGGTCGCCGTCGGTCGTTGTGGTGATCGGTTCGTTGATCGGTTCGTTGATCGGTTCGTCGGATTCGATGTCGTCGACGATGGCGTCGATCTCGGTGCTGCCCGCTTCCCGGGCGGCGAGGGTCATCACGGCGTCCTGGGTGGCGTCCGCGGCGCTCAGCTCGCCGGCGATCCGGCCGTCCCGCATCACCAGGATGCGGTCGCTCATGCCGAGGACCTCGGGGAGTTCGCTCGAGACCATGACGATCGCGCCACCGGCATCCGTGATCGCGTTCATCAGTTCGTAGATCTCGACCTTGGCGCCGACGTCGACGCCGCGGGTGGGCTCGTCGAGCAGCAGCACGGTCGAGGCGGCGATGATCCAGCGGCCGAAGACGGCCTTCTGCTGGTTGCCGCCTGACAGTGCGCCGACGGGCTGGTCGATGGTGTGCATCCGGATGCGGAGCTTCTCGGCGACGGCCTGGGCCCTGCGGCGCTGGCCGGTGAAGTCCGCGAGCCCGAGGCGTGCGGTCGACGCGAGCGTCGCGTAGCCGAGGTTGTCGTTGACGGATGCCCCGAGCACGAGCCCCTGTCCCTTGCGGTCCTCGGGCACGTGGCCGATGCCCGCGGCGATCGCGGCCGGGATGTTGCCCTTCGGCAGCCGGTGCCCGCGCACCACAACGGCGCCGGAG
>NZ_JASJVF010000264.1:0-4203 GCF_035019805.1 Cryobacterium sp. 10I1 | reverse complement strand
GGTTGCGAGCGGGGACGAATCGGCTGCGGTGCCCCCCGTGGCCGGCCCGGCGCATCCGCTCAGCAGGAGCGCGGCGGCACAAGCCGCAGCAAGGAACAGGACCGGACGTCTCATCGTGCATCCCCCATCACAGGGACGACGAAAATCACCCCTGACCAGAAGCTTCGCACGTCTTCCCTCTCCTGTCACTGTGAGGGATCCAGCCCGGACCGGTGGGAAGGATCGGTTCCGGGATCGAGACACGCGGCGCCTGCTGCCGGTCACCACGATCGCCGACGGCGAACGGAAGCCCAGTACCGGTAGCCGCGGACATCCGCTTGTCGATACAGTCGAGTTCTTCGCGCCGGACGACCGATAGGAACGATTGTGGACCTGACCCACCTCAACTGGCTGGCGATTCTGGCCGCCACCGTCGCCGCCTTCATCGCGGGCGGCATCTGGTTCGGCCCGAAGACGTTCTTCCCGCTCTGGTGGAAACTGATGGGCAAGGACCCGGCGGCGGTGCCGGGCGCCGCCAGCAACATGGCCGTCGTCTTCGGTGCGACGGCCGTCGCCGCGTTCGTCGAAGCCGTCAGCGTCGCCGTCGTGATCTCGTTCGTCGCGCCCGCCACTCCCGGTTTCGGCCCGCTCCAGGGCGCACTCACCGGCTTCCTGCTCGGCATCGGGCTCGCCGCTGCCTCGTCGCTCTCGCACCGGCTCTTCGCCGGGGCCGGATTCCGGGTCTGGCTGATCGAGGTCTCGAGCGACGTGCTCAATCTCACGATCATGGGCCTGATCATCGGGAGCTGGCGCTAACCGCCTGATGCTCGACCCCGCTCGACTACGGTGGGGAAGTGACCGATACCCTGCCCCCGTGCCCCGAATGTTCCAGCGACCTCGCCTACGAGATGGGCGCACTGCTCGTCTGCCCGCTGTGCGGGCACGAATG
This sequence comes from Cryobacterium sp. 10I1, assembly GCF_035019805.1. Taxonomy (NCBI): domain Bacteria; kingdom Bacillati; phylum Actinomycetota; class Actinomycetes; order Micrococcales; family Microbacteriaceae; genus Cryobacterium; species Cryobacterium sp. 10I1. The sequence continues at coordinate 3,275 of NZ_JASJVF010000264.1, read as the reverse complement.
GGCCGCGGCCGACGTGAGCCTGACGGCCGACCCGGGTGACGCATCCGCCGAGCGCGTGATCACGGATGCCTTCGGAACCGTCCTCGCGGACGGCGACACCGTCACCGTGATCAAGGACCTCAAGGTCAAGGGCAGCTCGACCGTGGTGAAGGTCGGCACGAAGGTGCGCGGCATCCGCCTGGTCGACGGCGTCGGCGACCACGACATCGACTGCAAGATCGACGGCGTCGGAGCGATGCAGCTGAAGTCGAGCGTGGTCAAGAAGGCCTGACCCGAGGCCACGCAAGGTCACGCGACGACCGGTCAGTCCTCGACGCTCGTGACGCCTCCCTCCTGGACCCCCGGAGCCTGGGTGCCGGCGGACGGGGCACTGACGCGCGGACTGATGTTCTGATTGACGCGGAACACGTTGTCCGGGTCGTAGACGGCCTTCACCTCCGCGAGCCGCTCGTAGTTCGGCCCGTAGTTCTGCGCGATCCTGCCCTGATCGTCGGCGTCCATGAAATTGATGTAGCCGCCGGGCTCGGCAAAGGGGTGCAGCGCCTCCCAGTAGTCCCGAACCCAGCGGATGTTCGCCGCATTGTCCGCGGGGTCGTGCCACATCCCGGCGATGACCGGCGCGAAGTCCACGTTCCGGTAGGGGAATGCCGTCGCCCCCGGTGCGACCCGCTGCACCGCCCCGTCGATCGGGTAGTAGTGGTTCGCGGACTCCATGCTCGGGATCCGGCTGCCGAAGTCGACGGCGACCCGCAGCGCGTCATCGCTCAGGGAGGCGAGGAAGTCCGCCTTCCAGTACGCCTGCATGCCCTTCGGCAGCATCGGGTCGAACAGACCGTTCAGCACGGGGTACGGGAGCGGCCCGACAAACGAACCGGCGACGGGCGCGGCGTCGAGGATCGGCTGCCAGCGCTTCTCGCCCTCGTCGAGGGGTCCGGTCCAGGCGCCGACGATGACGCAGACGGGTTGACCGTGCCACTGCTCGGGCAGGAACGGCACCGGCGGTCCCTGGTGGAACCCGAGGAACACGCCGAACTCCTCCGGGGCGTTCGCGATGAAATCCCGGTAGAAGCGGCCGACGGTGTCTGCCTCCGCCGCGGGGTAGATCACCAGGCCCCCGTAGATGGTGGAGACCGGGTGCAGCCGGAACTCGAGCGAGGTGACCACTCCGAAGTTACCGCCCCCGCCGCGCAGCGCCCAGAACAGGTCCGCGTTCTCGGTTTCACTCGCCACGAGGAACCGTCCGTCCGCGGTCACGACATCGGCGGAGAGCAGGTTGTCACACGACAATCCGAATTGCCGCGAGAGGTACCCGATTCCGCCGCCGAGGGTGAGCCCGGACACGCCCGTCGAGCCGATGATCCCGCCGGTCGTTGCGAGGCCGAAGGCGTGGGTCGCGTGGTTGAAGTCCGCCCAGGTCGCCCCGGGCCCGGAACGTGCCGTTTCCGCGGCCGGATCGACCCGAACACCGGTCTGCGCGACGAAGTCGATGACGAGGCCGCCGTCGACCGTGCCGAACCCGGGGGCGCTGTGCCCGCCGCCGCGAACGGCGACGGGGAGTTCGTGTTCCCTGGCGAACGCGACGCTCGTCATCACGTCGGCGACCTGCGAGGGCCTGACGACGACGGCCGGACGTTTGTTGATCATCCCGTTGTAGACGGCTCTCGCGTCGTCGTACCCCGGGTCGTCAGGTCCGATCACGGATCCGCGGACTCGTTCACGCAGAGAGTCAAGGGTGAAGGGTGCCATGATTCCTCCTTTGGACGGCATGCCCGGAACCGGTCCGGGCCCTCACGGCGTCCGTAGTACACCCATCGCGGGCCGTGGTCAAGGCACCGCAGGAGGGTGGGAATCAGGCCCGTCGGCCGTCCCTACTTCGTGCCGTCGACGACCGGCGACCACACGGCCCTGGCGCCGGAATCGCCCACGACGACGACCGAAACGACGGATCCGACGCTCGTCAGGGCCACTGCGACAGCGAGTACGACTGTCAGGGCCGTGCGGGTTCCCGGGGAGGGGATCCGGGCGCCGTACTTCTGCCCGGTCCCGAAATACCGGAACCACAGCCACTGGGCCGCAGCCACGAGAAACAGCCCGAAGACCCACGGCCGCACGGTCTCGCCGATGGCGACGTGCGCCCCGCTCAGCGCGGTCGGGGTGATGATCTGCGCCAGGGCCTCCCCGGCTTGCACGGTCAGCAGGGTCGCGCCGAGCGCGGCGAACGCGAGCAGCGGCGTGACGATGCCGAGCCGCCGCCGGGCGGCCGGCCAGACCAGAGTCAGGATCGCGCACAGGGCGGCAAGAGGGATCAGGATCACGCTCGCGTGCACGAGAAGTGGGTGCAGGGGAAGCCCGGCGATCACCCAGTTCATGCGGAAGCCATCCGCTGGACGGACTCTGAATCGATTCGCCGTGGTTCTCTGATGATCGTGCCCTTCCTCGGGGTGGACGAGACCACCCTATCGGGCGGGCCGGTCACGCCGCTCAGCGGGACTGGCGGCGCCCCTTGGGCTTCGGCGCGCCCTTGACCGCGGGTGCCCGGCCCTGGCCCTTGGAGGCTTTCGCCTTGCCGCCGGCCTTCGCCGGCTTCTGCGGGGCTGCTGCTGCAGCGGGCTTCCGCACCACGGGACGCGCGACCTCGAGCAGCTCGAGTCCGGCGCTCGTCAGGGTGGGCACGTCGTCGACGGTGACGAACAGTTCGCCGCCGACCTCCTCCTCGAGCTTCCTGATGGAGATCAGGAGGGTGGCGCGGGTCATGTTGAGGGTCTTCGCCGCGGCACCCCAGTTAGTGGCTTCGGCGGTCGTGACGAAACGCCGGAGCAGGGTGGTGTCCACAAGAAAGCCCTTCGAACTGCCGCCGTGCCGGTCACGGGACAGTAACAGGCTACGCGGTGCCGGGAGAACAGGTGCAATGAGACCATGGAGTAATGACCGCAACGCTCGTGGCCAAGGGCCTCGCCGGCGGGTACGCGCACCGTACCCTTTTCGATTCACTCGACCTCACCGTCGCGCCCGGCGACGTCGTCGGGGTGGTCGGGGTCAACGGCTCCGGCAAGTCGACGCTGCTGCGGCTGCTCGCCGGCCGGCTCGCCCCGCAGGCCGGCAGCGTCGGACTCTCCCCGGCGGATGCCTTCGTCGGCTGGTTGCCGCAGGAGCCGGACCGCAGGCCGGGCGAATCGATCGCGGACTACATCGGCCGCCGCACGGGCTGCGCCGACGCGAGCCGCGACACCCTGCGCCTCGAGGCCGGCATGCCGCTCTACGGCCACGAACTGAGC
>NZ_JASJVF010000263.1:0-4238 GCF_035019805.1 Cryobacterium sp. 10I1 | reverse complement strand
CATCGTCGTGGGCGTGCCGCCGGACGTGACCGCCGAGATCGTCGCCCGCGAACTCGAATCCTTCCCCGACGCCATCGTGACGGATGTCGCGAGCGTCAAGCTCGCGCCCCTCGCCGAACTGCGCGCCCGCGGCGCCGACATCTCCCGCTACATCGGCTCGCACCCCCTCGCCGGCCGCGAACGCGGGGGACCCCTCGCCGGACGCGCCGACCTCTTCCTCGGTCGGCCCTGGGTCGTCGCCGCCCACGACGGCATCAGCTACCAGCAGGCCACCGCGATCGACGACCTCATCCTCGACCTCGGTGCGACCCTCGTGGAGATGAGTCCCGAAGACCACGACCGCGGCGTCGCCCTCGTCTCCCATGTGCCCCAGGTCGTCTCGACCCTGATGGCCCGGCGTCTCACGGATGCCCCCGCCGCGTCCCTCAACCTCGCCGGCCAGGGCCTTCGCGACGTGACGCGCGTCGCTGCGAGCGACCCCGAACTGTGGGTGCAGATCCTCGGCGCGAACGCGGCCCCGGTGCGCGAGATCCTCACCGCATACCGCGACGACCTCGACCGGTTCATCACCGCCCTCGCCGACCCGGCGGCCCCCGGCGCCCGCCGCCGCGTCGCCGAAGAACTCGCCGGCGGCAACGCCGGCGTCTCCCGGCTGCCCGGCAAGCACGGCCACGACCGCCGCATCGTCTCCCTGACCGTGATGGTCGACGACACACCCGGCCAGATCGCCCGGCTCCTCAACGAGATCGGCGCCCTCGGCGTCAACGTCGAAGACCTCCGGCTCGAGCACTCACCCGGTGCGGAACTCGGCCTCGCCGAGATCTCCGTGCTCCCAGAGGCCGTCACCCGCCTCACCGAAGAGCTGGCCGCACGCGGCTGGCGGATTGCCGGCTAGCACATGACTGAATCCACGCATCCGCTCGTCGTCGCCATCGACGGCCCCGCCGGGAGCGGCAAGTCGAGCGTCAGCCGTGCCGTCGCCCGCCGCCTCGGCTACGGCTACCTCGACACCGGCGCCGCCTACCGGGCCCTCGCCTGGTTCGTGCGCGACCGCGCCATCGACCCCGCTGACACGGATGCCGTCATCGGCGCCCTGCCCTCCTTCGACTATGCGATCGGCACAGACCCCGACGACCCGGCCGTCAGCGTCGGAGCGGTCGACGTCACCGAGGCCATCCGGGAGCCGGCCGTCTCGGCGATCGTGAGCGCCGTCGCCCGCGTCCCCGCCGTGCGCGCCCACCTCACCGCGCTGTTCCGCAGCATCGCAGCGGGCGTCGACCGGCCCGGAATCGTCGTCGAAGGACGGGACATCACGACCGTCGTCGCACCGGAGGCGGAGGTCCGGATCCTGCTCACGGCATCCGAACAAGCTAGAATGGCTAGGCGCTCTGCGGAAATATCGACTCAATCGGCTCAAACCGTGGCAGATCAGTTGCGATCGAGGGATCGCGCCGACTCACAGGTCGTCGAATTCATGAGCGCCGCAGACGGTGTGAACACCGTCGACTCCACCCATCTCGACTTCGAACAGACCATTGGCGCGGTCATCGAGGTCATCAACACACGTACCGCGAGGACCTCGCATGACTAACGAATACGACGAAACACTTCCCGATCTCGACCCCGACCTCGGGGCAAGACTGGACGATCTCGACGACGACCTGGCGACACAGCGCGCCGCCGCCCTCCGCACCGGGCTCAACGACTACGACCTCGACGACGAGGACTTCGATGTCCTCGACTCGGTGACGGACGACCCCGACGCGATCACCTACCTCCCGGCCCTGCCGGTCATCGCCATCGTCGGCCGCCCGAACGTCGGCAAGTCGGCGCTCGTCAACCGCATCCTCGGCCGCCGTGAGGCTGTCGTGGAGAACACCCCCGGCGTCACCCGCGACCGCGTCACCTACAAGGGCGAATGGCACGAACGCAAGTTCAGCATCGTCGACACCGGCGGCTGGGAGCCCGACGCCAAGGGCATCGACGCCTCCGTCGCCATGCAGGCCGAGCTCGCCATCGAGCTGTGCGACGTTGTCATGTTCGTCGTCGACTCCAACGTGGGCCCGACCTCGACCGATGAAGCCGTCGTTCGCCTGCTCCGCAAGGCCGGCAAGCCGGTCTTCCTCGTCGCCAACAAGGTCGACGACGTGCGCCAGGAGCCCGAATCGGCCAACCTGTGGTCGCTCGGCCTCGGCCAGCCGTGGCCCGTCTCGGCCCTGCACGGCCGCGGCGTCGCCGACCTGCTCGACGCGATCCTCGAGAAGCTTCCCGAGATCTCCGCCGTCGCCAAGCAGGAAGTCGGCGGCCCCCGCCGCGTCGCCATCCTCGGCCGCCCGAACGTCGGCAAGTCCAGCCTCCTCAACAAGGTCGTCGGCGAAGAGCGCGTTGTCGTCAACGAGCTCGCCGGCACCACCCGCGACCCGGTCGACGAGCAGGTCGAACTCGGCGGCAAGGTCTGGCGCTTCGTCGACACCGCCGGCATCCGCCGTCGCGTGCACCTCTCCCAGGGCGCCGACTTCTACGCCTCGCTCCGCACGAGCGCCGCACTCGAAAAGGCCGAGGTCGCCGTCGTGCTCATCGACGTGACCGAGGTCATCTCCGAGCAGGACGTGCGCGTCATCGACCTCGTCCTCGAATCCGGCCGCGCCCTCGTGCTCGCCTTCAACAAGTGGGACCAGATCGACGACGACCGTCGCCGGTACCTCGAGCGCGAGATCGAGCTCGACCTCGCCCACGTGGCATGGGCCCCCCGCGTGAACATCTCGGCGAAGACCGGCCGCCACATGGAGAAGCTCGTCCCCGCCCTCGAGGTCGCCCTCGAGTCGTGGGACACCCGCGTCGCCACCGGCAAGTTCAACGCCTTCCTCGCCGAGCTCGCCGCAGAGCACCCGCACCCCGTGCGCAGCGGCAAGCAGCCGCGCATCCTGTTCGGCACCCAGGCCTCGAGCCGCCCGCCGACCTTCGTCATCTTCACCACCGGGTTCCTCGACCCGGGCTACCGTCGCTTCATCCAGCGTCGCCTCCGCGAGGTCTACGGCTTCGAGGGCAGCCCGATCAACATCAGCATGCGCGTCCGCGAGAAGCGCAAGCGCTAAGCAGTCGTTCCACGCTTGACCTGACGCATGCGTCGCCGTCCCCGGTAGGGGGAGGCGACGCATCCGTCGTTTAAGCGCCTGTGGCGATGTTGCCGGGCCGATCGACGTGCACGGATGCGCCGCCGCCCCGAACCGGGGACTGTCGCGCATCGGCGCTCTCCTCTACATTCGGGCTAGCGCCCCAGCGGTGCCACAGGTGTCGGATCCCCGCCCGAATCGGGGAGCTCGCCACCCGCCACACGTGTCGGATCCCCGCCCGAATCGGGGATTTCGACATTCAAGCCTTACCCGAGGATTGTCCATGCATACGAAGTTCCCTGCTTCGCTGACCCGAAAACGTTTCGCCGCCCGAACGGTGCCGCCCGCCGCACCACTCGCGTCGACTGCGCCGTCGGATGCCCGCATCGCGCCGCCCGCTGCCCGGGCATCGCGCCGAGGCGTCCCCGAGATCGCCTATGGTCGCGCCGCCATCTTCACCGTGGTGGTCGGCTGGGCTGCCCTGCTCGCCGTCGTCATCCTCCGCCAGACGGGAATCGACGGCGCGCCCTGGTCGATCCTCGACCGCGCGCTGTCCGTGGCTGGCGCGACCCTGTGTGCGATCGCGCTCCTCTGCTACCTAGCCGCTCGGCAGGGCGCCCTGATCCGGCTGAACGAGCACGTGCGCGTCCCGCGCAGGGAACTGGAGCGTCACTTCGCCGCACGCCAGGAGGCCCTGACCGTGCTCGTCGCCGGGGGCGACAGTGCCGGTGCCCGAACCGGGCCGCACGCCCTGCGCGCCTCGCTCTGGTCCGCGGCCCTGCAGGAATACCCCACGCTCCGGGTCGTGCTGCTGCTCGACGCCAGCTCAGAGCCGAGCGCCCAGGCCGAGGCCCTGATGATCGTGCGCCGGCTCACCGATGCCCTGGCCGAACCCCGCGCCCGGTTCGAAGACGCCCTGTTCGTGCTGGAGCTCGAACTCGCCTGGGGCCACGACGCGACCGACGCCCACGAGGTGGCCGAAGACCTCATCGACGGCCTCGCCGCCGACTACCGCTGGGCCGTCGCCTGGCTGGCCCGGCAGCGCCTCGACGAGGCCGCGCACTTCCACTCCCGAGCGGGCCAGTCCAGCGAGCAGATCGCCGATCGATGGCCCGTCCGGCAGCA
>NZ_JASJVF010000262.1:0-4241 GCF_035019805.1 Cryobacterium sp. 10I1 | reverse complement strand
GTCCCTGACCGCGCGGCGACCGGTCTTGCCCGTCGACGCGGAGATGATGGCTTCGACGTGGCTCGATTCCATCCGGTCGTACCAGACGCGCATGATGGGCATGCTCGAATAGTCCGCGATCGTGCTGCGATAGCTGTGCGCGGCCTCGAGGGCAGCAGCCCTGCCGATCTCGGCAGGCAGGCCGGCGTCGGCAGCGGCGAGGACGAACGAGGTCGCCAGGCGCTTCACGTCCCACTCGAAGGGTCCGCGCCAGGTCTCGTCGAAATCGTTGACGTCGAAGACGACGCGGCGGTCCTCGCTCGCGAACAGGCCGAAATTGGACAGGTGCGCGTCACCGCAGAGCTGGGTGCCGAGCCCCGTGTCCGGAAGCGCGGCGAGGTCCCGCGCCATCACGAGCGCCGTTCCACGGAAGAACGTGAACGGTGACACGCCCATCCGGGCATGCCGCAGCGGGATCAGGGACGGGTCTCTCGTGCTCGCCTGGCCCAGGAGCAGGTCCACCGGATCGGAGCGATTCGCCGGGGCCTCCCAGGCGGCGAGCGACGATCGCGGCAGCCGCATCCGCGCTGCACGGCCCAGCTCTTCATGCTGCGTCGTCGTGGGGCGAACGGTGTCCGTCGTGCTGTCCATGGCGAGAGTGTATCGCCCCGGCAAACGCGGCGTTCCACGGATCAGCGAAACGGATCAGCGAACACGAATCCGTGCGGCTGACGGAGCGGGGGAGCCGAGGTAGTGGTCGCGCGGCCAGTGCCGCACGCGCCTCGGGAGCAGCGGGTAGACGCGGATCGTGAGGCGCAGCATCCGGTCGAAGCGGCGTTGCCGACGAGGAGACCAGCTCAGGTCGAACAGGTCGCGCACGGAGGGTGGCAGCAGTCCGACGGTGACCAGGCGGGCGAGGGGCATGGCCAGGCGCAACAGCAGCGGCCCGCTGCGGGGGTACAGGAGCCGTCTGGCGACCTCCCGGGTGGTGTCATCCGTCCGGAGCCCATCGAGCCTCTCCTGCCAGTAGGTCGCGAAGGCCGCCCGATCGCGCGGCCACAGCGCTTCGGGCACCTGCAGGGCCGTGCCGAGCACCGCGTATTCCCGGTACAGGGACTCGGCGGTGCCTTCGTCGAACGCTCCGAACACCCGTTCGTACATGCCGACGGCCGAGTCGTAGAGCGTCGCGGCCACCCAGAGCTGCAGCTCGGGCGTGAAGGCGTTGTACGCTGGCGCCCCGCCGGCTGCCGCGCCGACGACGGGAACGTGGGCCCGGTTCACCCGCCGGACCGCAGCCCTGGCCTGATCGGGAGTGCCGCAGGTCACGGCGTATGCGTAGCTCAGGGTGCCGGCCAGCCGGTCGAGCGGCCGGTTCTCGAAATCGCTGTGGTGGGCGACCCCGTGCCCGATCGCCGGATCCGCGAGCTGGAGCAGGATGGAGCGACCGCCCGCGAGCAGCATGACGGCTTCGCCCGCGATGTCCCGAAGCTGCAGCATGACCGGCCTCCCCTGTGATGGCCGAGTGTAGTCCGGCAAAAGTATTTCGGGAGTTTCTCCCCGATCCGGAATAAACCCGCTCTCTATGCGCTTGCATGTATCCGAGGGCGGCGATCCATCCGTCACGCAGACTTGAGGAGCATCATGACCGAAACCACCGCGACGACCATCCCGGGCTACAAGGCCGGAACCTGGACCATCGACCCGACCCACTCCGAGGTCGGCTTCAGCATCCGCCACATCATGATCAGCAAGGTCAAGGGCACGTTCGACACCTTCGCAGCGACCTTCGTCACCGGCGAGAACCCCCTCGACTCCGTCGTCACCGCCTCGGCAGACGTCGCTTCGATCAACACCAACGAAGCCAACCGCGACGGCCACCTCCGCACCGGCGACTTCTTCGAGGCCGAGACCTACCCGACGATCGACTTCGTCTCCACCGGTGTCCGTGAAGTCAAGGGCGAGTTCCTCGTCGACGGCAACCTCACGATCAAGGGCGTCACCAAGCCCGTCACCTTCGACTTCGAGTTCGGCGGCTTCGGCACCGACCCGTACGGCAACTACAAGGCCGGTGCAACGGCCAAGACCGAGATCACCCGCGCCGACTTCGGCCTCAACTACAACGCAGCGCTTGAGACCGGCGGCTTCCTCCTCGGTGAAAAGGTCACCATCACGATCGAGCTGCAGGCCGTCCTCAACCAGGCGTAGTCTTCCCGGTTCGTGAAAAGGGGTCCCACTTCGGTGGGGCCCCTTTTTTTGGGCTACTACTCGCCCTTGATCTCTTCGCGGACCCTCCGCAGGTCCTCCATGAGCGATCCGATCAGGATCCAGTGCTGCGGATGCGGCGTCATGATCAGGAGCGGTTCGGTCAGGGCGGGCGGTTCCACCGCGACGGGCAGGTGATCCCGATCGGGATAGTCCGCCTCCGCAGCGAGGAGCCGGAGGTCGTGCGCGGAGCGGCTCAGCTCGACGGTGATCGCGAGCACCGTCGGCTCGAGATGCAGGGAATGGTCGTAGTGGTCCCTGAGCGACCTCGTCATGCCGATCGCACGGGTCACGAGAGAGGTCAGCCGGTTGTAGAACTCCTCGTCGACGTCGAGCAGGCGTCGGTTCGTGGTGTGGCGCGGGTTCAGGGTCAGGCTCTCCTCCGCTGATTTGAGGGCCTTCTCCGCCTTGTTCAGCATCGGCCTGAGCAGCCGCGCCTTGATCATCATCTCCTCGATCTGCGTCTGCGTCTGCGGGAAGCGCAGCGCGTCGACGATGCGGTCCAGGGTGTCCGCGACCTCGCGAGCGAGGCGGATGACCGTCTCGTGCGCGGGCGCGAGCAGCACCGGCGGCACGATGAGCGCATTGACGAGCAGTGCGGCCGCGGCGCCGATCATCGTCTCGATGATGCGATCCCTGGCGTATTCCGGCGTCGTGGCTCCGATGGAGAGCACCATCATGGCGCTGATCGGGATCTGGCTCGCCGAGCTCGGGGCCAGGCGGAGCGCCCAGGCGAGCAGGATGCAGAATACGATCGCGAGCAGCACGATCCAGCTCGACTTGCCGAATGCTACGCCGACGCCGTAGGCGACGAGCACCCCGCCGACGACGCCGAGGCTGCGCTCGATCGCCCGGCCGAGGGTCTGGTTGATGTTCGGCTGCACGACGAGAAGCGCCGCGATCGCGGCGAAGATCGGGAGCTCAGTGTGCAGGAGTCCCTGCGACAGCACCCAGCCGAGCATGACGGCGAGGGAGGTCTTCACAGCCTGGAGCAACGGAATCCGGCTCGAGGATCGAACGCGGGCCGATATTCTCACCCATTCAGGATATCGTGCCCGCTCGAGCGGAAGGGGCAGTCGGGGGAGTGATCGTCGTGGGAAGTCCGGTGAAGGCGGAATAGTCACGGATCGCCCTGGCGAAGCCGGTGGTTCGCCGTGCGGTGAGGGTGCCGAACGGCGCAGCCTCGACCGCGACGGTCGGTCCGGCCGCCCTGGTGCGCGTGGTTTCTTTCCGCCAGGTGCCGATCACGCGCCCGTCCGCGACGATGAGCGGCAGGAAGATCCCGTTGAGACCGGGAACGACCCGCGGGAAATCGGCGTCGTCCACGACGTACGACCGGTCGCGGTAGCCGAGCAGGTACTCGTCGAAGCCGGGCAGCGCGAGCACGGGCGTGCGCTGTGCCGGTCGCGAGCCGAGGGTGCCGCGTTCCGTGGCCGCGGGGAGGAGCAGGGTCTCGCCGTCCACCTCGAGCTCCTCCAGCCGGTCGCCGGCTTCCGCGAGAGCGACCCGGGCGTCAGCGACCGTGAGCTGGGTCCACGCCGCGAAGTCGCGCAGGGTCGCGGGGCCGTGGCCATCCAGGTAGCGGACGAGGAACTCGGCGAGTCCCTCACTTCGGTCGAGGCGGCGCTGCGCGGGCGCCCACTCGTCGAGCAGGGCGAGCGCAGGCTGGCCGTCCTGGTTGGGACCCCAGACCACGAGACCCGCGAGCGCGAGGGCGGCGATCAGGTGATAGCCGCGCTGGCCGTCGGGGTTGATCCCCGCGGACCGCAGCCCGGCGAGGAACGGGGTGCGGCTGAGGCGCCTGCCGCCGGAGAGGAGGCCGGTGGCCGCCTCCGCGGCCGCGGCGATGATGGTGTCGTCGAGCCCGAGTTGTCTCTGCCTGGTCGCCATCGATGCGAGCACCTTCGTGGCGGTGAGGTCCAGCATCCACCGGACGTCGGTCGCGGGGACCAGGTGCAGCGTTCCGCGCATCGGATACGAGCGCACGATCGACCCGGCAT
>NZ_JASJVF010000261.1:0-4245 GCF_035019805.1 Cryobacterium sp. 10I1 | reverse complement strand
GAACCGGGTGTCTGCGGGGTGTGTGACTGGGGATCGGAAGCTCCTGCCATACCCCGATTCTACCCCGAATCGAACACGAATACGAGACTTACTCACATAATTTTAGGCTTCTCATCTTGAGTTTCACACCTGAAGACGGTTGATTCTCCTGCCCGTGGTTCCACTCAGGCGACCCCACGCGGCCCCAGGCGGCCGCGTGGTCCTGACCAGAGATTCGTGGGGCATCCATGAAGACCCGGCTCACCGGCGAAAGCACGGGCCGGTCGCCCGAAAGCACGCGGCACCCTCGCTCTCGTGAACGGAGGGTGACGCGTGCGGCAGTGGAGCGGTGGGGCTAGCCGATGCCGAGGATGTCGATGACGAAGACGAGGGTGGAGCCGGCCGGGATGGTTCCCTGCGCTGCGTCTCCGTAGCCCTTCGCGGGCGGGACAACGGTGAGGATCTGCGAGCCCACGGTCTGTCCGATGATCGCGGTCGCGAAGCCGGGGACGACGCCGCCCTGGGTCTTCGAGCCGTCGACGGCGAGGAGCTGTGCCGGCGCGCCCTTCGTCCAGCTGGAGTCGAAGACCTTCTTCTCCGCCCAGAGGACGCCGGTGTAGTGCACGGTGACCGTGTCGCCCTCCTTGACGGTGTCGCCGGTGCCCTTCTTCAGGACGGCGACCTGAAGGTCGGCCGGCGGCGTGCCGCCCGGGATCGTGATCCCGGGGGTGCCGTTGGCGTCGAGCACGACGGCGGGAAGGCCGTTGATCGGAGTCTGGTCGGCACCGTTCGCCCGGAGCAGGTAGGTCTTCACAACGTCGATCACGAAGACCAGGGAGTCCGTTGCGGCGATCCCGAGGGTGGAGTTGCCGCCCTGGGGTCCGAACGCGTCGTCCGGGGAGACGACGACGGCGATGCGCGAGCCGGCCTGCGCGCAGGCGAGCCCGTCGGTGATGCCCTTGATGGTCTGGTCGTTGAGGGTGAGCACGTTCGCGCTCGTGCTGTCGTACTTGCTGACCTGGATCGGTGAGCCCGTCGTCCCGTTGTAGACGTTCAGTTCGATCTTCGCCTGCTGGCCGGTGACGAGCCTGTCACCGGAGCCGGGGACGATGACCCTGCCCTGGGTCGTCCCCGTCATGAGCGGGGTCGGGAAGTCGACCTTCGGAACGGCGCCGAGGTTGTCGCTGACCGTGACGAGCTTCGAGGCGGCGCCATCGCTGATCGGTGCGACGCAGCTCGACGCGGCATCCGCACTGCTGCTGCACCCGGTGAGGGCGGCAAGCAGCAGGCCGGCAGTCGCAATGAGGGCAGAAGCTCTACGCACAGGATCTCATTTCAGTGTGGGACGTTCAGCGTGCGGCGCCCTCTGGCGCCCACAGTCGGGAGGCCGAACACGGCCGGAGCCTATCCTAACCGGCGTCGGCTGCGGTGTCGGTCGCGGCGTCGGCCGTGGTCTCGGTCGTTCGGGGCAGGTCGAGGGGCGCTGCGACGACGGCCGGGCCCCGCCCGTCGAGGCCTCTGGCCTTGGAGGTGGCTGCGCCGGCCTCCGCGATCCGGACCCGCTTGCGCATGACTTTTCCGCTCACACTGCGTTCGCCGAGTGCACCAGGGGTCCAGGCCTCGACATCAGCGTCGGAGAAGTCGGTCTTGGACGGCCGGCGCTTGAGTTCGGGCAGGATCGTGTCGGGTGCGAGGCGCCGTGCCGTGATCAGGAATCCGGTGTGGCCGATCATCCGGTGGTCCGGGCGGACCGCGAGGCCCTCGACGTGCCAGCCGCGCACCATGGTCTCGTTCGAATCCGGGTTCGTGTAGAACCCGGTTCCGCGGATGGCCTCGGCGACGCGGGAGAGCTGGGTCACGGTCGCGACGTAGCAGAGCAGGACGCCGCCGGGCTTGAGCGCGGCGGAGACGGCCTCGAGGCATTCCCAGGGGGCGAGCATGTCGAGCACGACCCGGTCGGCGGTCTGGTCGGGGACCGCGGACGGCAGTGCGTCTGCAAGGTCCCCGAGGGTGATCGTCCAGTTCGTCGGGTCGGCGCCGAGGAAGGTCGCTACGTTGTCCCTCGCGACATCGGCGAACTCCGCCCGGCGTTCGAAGGAGGCGAGGTGCCCGGCCGGCCCGATCGCGCGGAGCAGCCACAGCGACAGCGCACCAGAGCCCACCCCGGCCTCGACGACCGTCGCACCGGGGAAGATGTCCGCCTGGGCGAGGATCTGGGCCGCATCCTTGGGGTAGATGATCGCGGCTCCCCGCGGCATCGACATCACGAAGTCGTTGAGCAGCGGGCGCAGCGCGAGGTGCTCGACCCCGACGTTGTTCACGACGACGGATGCATCGGGCAGGCCGATGATGTCGTCGTGCGCGAGGATTCCCCTGTGGGTGTGGAAGACCTTGCCCGGCTCGAGCGTGATGGTGTTGAGCTTGTTCTTGGGGCCGGTGAGCTGCACGCGATCGCCGACCCGGAAGGGCCCGCTGCTCTGGATGACCTGGGTGTATTCGCCGTTCGGGGTGATGCCGTTGCCGGCGCTCATGGTGCCGGTTTCGCTCATGTTGTCGGTGTCGCTCATGCGTGGATGTCGTCCTCGGTCGGATGCGAGCCGGAACCGGGCCGCGCGGGTACCTCGGCGACGGCAGCGCGCCGCTCGGCAAAGACAGTGTGGACGCCGGCCAGCGTGCGTCCGTGCAGGGTCGGCCACAGTTCGTACCGGGCGCTCGCCTCGATCTCGACCATGTGCGGGACCGCGATGACAACGGCGCCGGAGGCGACGGCCGCCGCAATGCCGGGCAGGGAGTCCTCGACGGCAACACAGTCGGCGGGGGTGACACCCAGCAACCGGGCGGCCGAGAGATAGGCCTCAGGGTGCGGTTTGCTCTGGAGGACCATGTCACCGGCGACGATCGCATCGAATGCGGCGAATCCGACCTGGTCGGACACCTGCTGCGCCATCCGGTGTTCCGACATGGTCACGAGGGCCATCGGGATGCCCGCGGCCTTGACCTCCGTCATCAGCTCGAGGGCGCCGGGGCGCCAGGGCGCACCGAACTCACTGAGGAGGCCCTGGACCCGCGTGGTCAGACGGTCGACGATCACTTCGGCGTCGAGGCGGACACCGCGATCCTGCAGGATGGCCGCGGAGCCCAGCAGGCCGCTTCCGACCAGAAGCATGCAATCACTGTGCGTCCAGACACCGCCGAAGCTCTCGACGAGCTCGGTTTCGGCACGCATCCAGTACGGTTCCGAGTCGACGATCGTGCCGTCCATATCCCACAGCACGGCCGCGGGCAGGGGCGAAAGAGGACGGAACGGGTTCACAGGGTCCAAGTGTAAGGGGCACCGCTTATCCTTGACTGACGGTGCTTTTCCGGGCGCCCCGGCAGATCGAGGTTTCACGCAGTGACAGATGGCAATGGATTCCTGGGCGGACGCCTCCTCGTGGTGGCGTTTGCAGGCTGGAACGACGCGGGTGAGGCCGCGACCGGTGCCGTTGGCATCCTCAGGGACCTCCTCGACGTGTCCTCCCTCTTCGAGGTGGACCCCGAGGTCTACTTCGACTACCAGTTCAACCGGCCGACGATCTCCACGGATGACGAGGGTCACCGCCAGCTCGAATGGCCCGGCGCGACCCTGTTCGGTCCTGCAGAGCCTGGCGTCGTCGGGGAGCCCCTCGCCGACGACGCACAGCTGCGCGTGAGCGGCAGCAATGCGGGCAACATCTACCTCCTGCTCGGCACAGAGCCGAGCCGCAGCTGGAAGGGATTCACCGCAGAGGTGCTCGACGCGGCCCTCGCTGCGGACATCGGCGGAATCGTCTTCCTCGGCGCCATGCTCGCGGACGTTCCGCACACGCGCCCCATCTCCATTTTTGTCTCGAGCGAGAACCCCGAGGTGCGCAGCGAGCTGCAGATCGAGCGCAGCAGCTACGAGGGTCCCGTCGGTATCCTGAGCGTGCTCTCTCACGCGGCAGAGCTCGTCGGCATCCCGACCCTCTCGATCTGGGCGTCCGTCCCCCACTACGTGCACAACGCGCCGTCGCCGAAGGCGATGCTCGCCCTGATCGACAAGCTCGAGGAAATCATCGACGTGGTCATCCCGCGCGGCGACCTCGTCACCGAGGCCGAGGAATGGCAGACCGGCATCGACACCCTCGCGGCAGACGACGAGGAGATGGCGGCGTACATCAACCAGCTCGAGCAGGCCAGGGACACGGTCGACTCGCCGGAGGCGAGCGGCGAGGCGATCGCCCAGGAGTTTGAGAAGTACCTCCG
>NZ_JASJVF010000260.1:0-4261 GCF_035019805.1 Cryobacterium sp. 10I1 | reverse complement strand
CGCCGTGCTCGAATGGCCGGATCAGGAAGGGCGAGGCGATCGTGTTGTCGACGACGAGCGGGATCCCGTGCCGGCGGTCGTCCCCGCGAGCCACTTGCGCACTTGTTCCGTCGCCGCACTGTCCACCGACTCCCGCCTGGGCAGCTTCCAGTCGCAGGTCGTGAACGCGACGACGGGCGAGGTCCTCTTCGACCGGGGCGGCAGCACGCCCTCCCGCACCGCGAGCGTGCTCAAGGTCCTCACCTCCGCCGCGGCGCTGAGCGTTCTCGGCTCCGACTACCGGGCGACGACGACGGTTGTGAAGGGCGCGGAACCCGGTTCACTCGTGCTCGTCGGCGGCGGGGACCTGACCCTTTCCCGGCTGCCCAGCGGGGCGGAGTCGACCTATACCGGGGCGGCACACCTCGACACCCTCGCCGTGCAGGCCGTCGCGGCGTGGCAGGCCGACCCCGCGACCGCGATCGTCCCGATCACCTCCCTCGTGCTCGACTCCTCCCTGTTCGGAGACCCGGCGTGGGGCCCCAGCTGGAACCGCAAGGAACTCACCGACGGGTACATGCCCGAGATCACCGCCCTGCAGGTCGACGGCGACAGGGACAACCCGAAGCAGAGCACCTCCGCCCGCAGCAGCGACCCGATCGGGCGCGCCGGGCAGGCATTCGCCGACCTTCTCGGCAGCAGCGTCACGGTCACCCGTGGCACGGCGCCGGCCGGGGCGACCCAGCTCGCATCGGTCCAGTCGCAGCCGGTGTCGACACTGATCAAGCAGGCGCTCATCGTCTCGGACAACACCATCGCCGAGATGCTCGCGCGGCTCGTCGCGGTCAAGTCCGGCGCGGGCAACACCTTCTCGGCACTCCAGAAATCGACGGTCGCCGGGCTGCAGACGTATGGCATCGACACGACCGGCATCGTCATCGCCGACGGCTCCGGCCTGAGCGACAACAATGCCGTTCCGCCGTCGTACCTGACCAAGCTGTTCATCAAGATCAACGCACGCGAGGGCGATCTCGGGATCGTCTTCGACGGACTGCCCGTCGCCGGCGGTAAGACCGGCTCCCTCTCCTACAGCGACCGGTTCACCGGCAAGAACGCCGATGCCGACGGTTCCGTGTTCGCGAAGACCGGCTGGATCGACACCGGGTACACCCTCGCCGGCATCATCCACGCCGCAGACGGGACCCCGCTCACCTTCGCCGTCTACGCGCTCGGTGATGTGGGTGATAATGCGAAGCAGGCGATCGACACCATCACGGCGGCGTTCTATCGCTGCGGAAACAACCTCTCCAATACCTAGCGCCTCACGCAGGCGCAGAACCCAGAACGGAGCACCGTGGCCAGGGCCTTGTTCATCATCGACGTGCAGAACGACTTCACGGAGGGCGGCGTCCTGGGGGTCGACGGCGGGGCGGCCGTGGCCGCGGGCATCAGCAGACTGCTGGCGGAGCATCCGCTGCGCTACGACTACGTCTTCGCCTCGCGCGACTGGCACAACGCGGCCGGAGACAACGGTGGCCATTTCGCCGCGGCGGGTGCAGAGCCCGACTACACCGGCACCTGGCCGGTGCACTGCGTCGCGGACACTCCCGGCGCCGATTACCACCGGGACCTCGCGCTCCCGGCCGGGACCGTGCATATCCGCAAGGGACAGGGCGAACCGGGGTACTCGATCTTCGCCGGCCTCGACGAGTCGGGCGCGCGCACGGCCGAGGTGCTGATCGAGCACGCGGTGACGGATGTCGACGTCGTCGGAATCGCAACCGATCACTGTGTGCGGGCCTCGGGTCTCGATGCGCTCGAGCACGGCCAGCGGGTGCGCGTGCTCACCGACCTCGTGGTCGGCGTCGACCCGGACGCCTCTGCCGCGGCGCTCGCCGAGCTGGCGTACGCCGGCGTCGCCCTGACCACCGCAGCGGACCTCGCGACCGCCTAGCACCTGCTCCGCCAGCTCCGGCGCCACCCGGAAATTTGCAGGAGTTTGTGCCTGGGTGCATCCGGATGGGGGGTACCCGGCGAAGTGGGGATGGGAGGCAACGCTGCCTTCCGCCACCACGACAAGCAGGAGGTAACCATGCGCAAAATTCTCGCCGTAGGCGCCGCAGCCGGTGTACTCGTAGCTCTCGCAGGATTCGGGCCGGCGTACGCCGGGGACGGAGGCCACGGTCACGGTTCCGGTGACAACGGGCCGGCCGAATTGACCGTGTTCCACGGAATCCCCGGGGTCACCGTCGACGTCTATGTCGACGGAGCCCTCACGCTCGACGACTTCACGCCTGGCTCCTTCTCGGACACCCTGTCCCTCGACCCCGGCACCTACTCGGTCGCGATCACCGCTGCCGATGCAGCGGATGCGAGCAGCCCGGTGATCGGCCCGGTCGACCTCTCCCTCAAGAGTGGCGACAACTACACCGCCGTCGCCCACCTCACCGAGGCAGGGGAGCCGACGGCCACCCTGTTCACGAACAACCCCGACTCGGTCGGCAAGGGTAAAGGCCGGCTCACGGTCCGTCACGTTGCCGCAGCGCCGTCCGTCGACGTGCTCGCGAACGGTGCCGCGGCCATCACCGACCTCACCAACCCCGACGAGGTCGAACTCACCCTCCCCACCGGCACGATCTCGGCGGCCGTCGCCGCGACGGGCACCACCGACCCGCTCCTCGGGCCGGCCGATGTCTCGATCGCGAAGCGCACGAACACCATCGTGTACGCCTACGGCAGCCTCGCCGACGGAACCCTGGCGCTCGCCGTGCAGACGGTTCCGCTCGAGAAGGGCCACTGGCACTGACCCGTCAGGTGCCGGCATGAGCGGACCGGCCTGCGCAGACACCCACTGCGCGGGCCGGTCTCCGTCTCGCCGTGCAGCCGTTCCGCATCCGCTCTCCCGGGAAATCTTTTGTCGCCACCGCATCCGAAATGGGCCCTGAACAGGAAGTAGTGGGTAAGAAGCAGTTCACCCCCAACGTAGTTCACCCCCAAAACAGGAGGACACCATGCACGCGACACACAGCACACGAGTGAAGGCTTCACTCACCGCCTCACTCACGGCCGCTTCGATCGGGGCGCTCGTCGTCTTCGGCGGCCTCACCCCGGCGACCGCCGCAACGGGCGACGCACAACTGTCGGTCTTCCACGGCGTCCCCGGTCTCACGGTCGACGTCTACGTCAACAACAAGCTGACGATCGACAACTTCAAGCCCGGAGACATGGCCGGCCCCCTTGACCTCCCCGCCGGCACGTACACCGTCGCGATCACGGCCTCCGATGCCGCGGACGCGAGCAAGCCGGCGATCGGCCCGGTCGACCTCCCCCTCGAGGCGGGCAAGAACTACACCGCCGTCGCGCACCTCGGGGCTGACGCGAAGCCCACGGCGACCCTCTTCACCAACGACACGTCCATGATCGCCGCCGGCTCTGGCCGCCTCGTCGTGCGGCACGTGGCCGCGGCGCCCGCTGTCGATGTCCTCGCGAATGGCGCGGTCGCGATCTCGAACCTGTCCAACCCGAAGGAGTCGGTCCTGACGATTCCCGCGGGCACGATCTCGGCCGTCGTCGCGGCCACCGGTACCACGGCCCCCGTGATCGGCCCGGCCGACGTGAAGGTGGCCGAGGGAGTCGACACGATCGTCTACGCCTGGGGCAGCCTCGCGGACAAGAACCTCGCCGTCGCCGTGCAGACCGTTTCGGGCATGAACTCCGACCCCAACGGCATCCCCGCCGGCGAGGCCGGACTCGTCGCAACCAACCGGCCGGCAGACCAGACCCCGCTCTGGCTCGGCGGCATTGCCGTGCTCGTGTTGCTCGGCCTCGGGTCGGCTACCTTCCTCGGATTCCGCCGAGCGCGCCGCTGAGCGCGCGAGCCAGGACTGAGGGACAACGATGAGGGCCATGGCGGGCAAAATCGGGATGCTCGCTGTGGCCCTTATCCTGCTTTCCGCTGTCGCCGTCGCACTGATGCTGAGCGGATGCGGGAGCGCACCCGGCGCGCGGACCCTCGCCGCCGCGCCGACGCAGCTCTCCGCGACACCCATGCCCACGCCCATGCCGGCGTCCCCGCCGACCGCAGCGCCGCCGGCCGTTCCGCTCCTCACCGGGGCGAGTGCCGACATCCGCTCGGTGCAGGCACAGGCGACGGTCGCACCGGTGCGGATCAGGATCGAGGCGCTCGGGATCGACATGGACATCGAGGCCGTCGGTGGCAGACTCAGGGCATGAGTGAGCGCACCCTGATCCTGCTGCGGCACGCCAAGTCCGACTGGTCCGG
>NZ_JASJVF010000259.1:0-4327 GCF_035019805.1 Cryobacterium sp. 10I1 | reverse complement strand
GACGAGCGCTCGTGCGACGGCCGCGCGGCCGATGGCGGCGAGGGACTCCGGCCCCGCCTCGGAGCCGATCTCGCCGCGTGGCACGGTCGCGAAGCCGAGGGAACGCTCGCCGAGTACGATCACCCGGCCGCCGCCGGCCTCGAAGGAGCGCAGCTCGTCCGTGAGCGGAGTGCCGTCCGTGTCATCGGGGGACGGCGGTCCGGCGAGGATCAGGATCCGGGGGCGCTGCCCGCGCAGGGATCGGACGAGTGCGAGTTCACGGTCGGGATCGCCGGCCGTGACGGTCACCGTGACGGTGAGTCCGGCATCCGCTGCCGCGTCGATCACGCCGGATGCCAGGAATGCGTCGCGCGGGTCCGCGATGTCGGTGACGACAAGGGCGACCGTCCGGGTGCTTCCCGTGGCAACGGCCTGCGCCGAGAGGTTGGGAGTGTAGCCGAGCTGGGCGGCGGCCGTGAAGACCCGGTCGCGGTAGTCCCCGTTGACGGTGCGGGTGCTGCCGTTCAGGGCGCGCGACGCGGTGGCGAGGGACACGCCAGCCGCGGTGGCCACGTCGAGCAGGGTGGGTAGCCTGGATGACGGACTCATCGGTCCATCCCCTTCCTGGGGACTGGCGGGCCGGTTCGCGGTTCGGGTCGCGGTTCGGCAGGTGCTTGTCATTGTGGCACGCCGGGCGCGGGGAAGGCGTGTGCGGGCCTGAGACTCTCCTGCGGAACCGGGAATTCCCCCCGGTTGCGGGGCGACCGGGGGGAATTCTGCCTGCCGGCAGTGGCTGCCGGGCGTTCGGAACCTAGTTCAGCGCGAGTGCCGACCACGAGACCGGCGGCAGGATGACGGTGAGGACCCCTTCGGTGAGCAGCACGCCGTCGAGGGGCTTCAGGCCGACCCGATTCTGGTCGGCGAGTGTGTTCCTGGCGTAGACATCCGCATCGTGCAGGGTGACCGCTTCGGTGAGGAGCGTCGCGTCGAGGCCGGAGACGTCGATCGACACCTCGATCGACTCCGTCTGGCTGCGGTTCACGAGGAAGACGGCGGATGCGCCCGTCTCGGCATCGAAGGTCGCGACGGCGTCGACGAGGGGCGCTGCACCGTAGAGGGCCGTGTCATAGGTCCCGGCATCGATCCGGGGCTTCAGCACGACGCCGCGGGCGAGCCTCGAGGTCACCGAGAACGGGAAGAACGTGGTCTGGCGCCAGCTCGCCCCGCCCGGCTCGGTCATGATCGGCGCGATGACGTTGACGAGCTGCGCGAGAGAAGCGGATCCGACCCTGTCGTGGTTCTGCAGGAGCGTGATCAGCAGGTTGCCGAGCACGACGGCGTCGGCGACGGAGTAGACGTCCTCGAGCTGCCGCGGCGCGTGGCGCCACTCCTCGTTGACCTCCTCCGAGGCCTGGTGCTCGTCGAGGTACCAGATGTTCCACTCGTCGAAGGAGAGCTGGATGGTCTTCTCGCTGCGGAGCTTGTACTTGACGTGGTCCGCCGTGGCCTTCACCGTCTCGATGAAATAGGTCATCTCGAGGGAGGACGCGAGGTACGAAGCGAGGTCTCCCTTGCGCTCCTGGTAATAGGCGTGGCAGGAGACGTAGTCGACGTACTCGTAGCTGTGCTCGAGCACGACCCGCTCCCACTCCCCGAAGGTCGGCATCGCAGAACCGGAGGAGCCGCAGACGACGAGCTCGAGGCTCTTGTCCGCGGTCTTCATGGCGGATGCGGTGCGAGCCGCGATCTTCCCGTAGTCGTCGGCAGACATATGGCCGATCTGCCAGGGTCCGTCCATCTCGTTGCCGAGGCACCACATCCGGATGTCGTACGGCTCGACCGCGCCGTTCCGGATTCGCTGCTCGCTGAGCGCGGTCCCGTCGGGCTGGTTGGCGTATTCGAGAAGGTCGAGGGCGGCGTCGATGCCGCGGGTGCCGAGGTTGACGGCCATCATCAGCTCGGAGTCCGTCAGGGCGCACCAGCGGGCGAACTCCTCGAGGCCGACCTGGTTGCTCTCGAGCGAGTGCCAGGCGAGGTCTCGGCGCACCGGTCGGTCCGCGCGCGGTCCGACGCCGTCCTCCCACTTGTACCCGGAGACGAAGTTGCCGCCGGGGTAGCGGATGGTCGTCGAGCCGAGCTCCTTGACGAGGTCGACGACGTCGAGCCGGAACCCGTCGGCGTTGGCGGTCGGGTGGCCGGGTTCATAGATGCCGTCATACACGCACCGGCCGAGATGTTCGACGAAGGAACCGAAGATCCGGCGGTTGATGGGTGCCACGACGGCTGAGCGGTCGATGACGATTGTTGCCTGTGTCACGCGAGGAAAGTCCTTTGGAATCGAGATGAGTGGAAGAGGTGCGGATGCTTACTTGACGCTGCCGAGGGAGAGCCCGCCCTGCCAGTACTTCTGCAGCGTGAGGAAGGCGATGATGAGCGGGATCACGGAGACCAGTGCTCCGACGATGACGATGGTCCAGAGCGACTGCCCGCCGGTGTTGACGCCGGCCTGGGTCTGCAGGGCGCCGAGCCCGACGGTGACGGGGAACAGGTTCGGGTTGGAGAACATCACGAGCGGCAGGAAGTAGTTGTTCCAGGTGCCGACGACGCTGAGCAGCAGCACGGTGACGAGGGCCGGGCGGAGCAGGGGGAGTGCGACGCGGAAGAAGATCCGCAACTCGCCGGCCCCGTCCATCCTTGCGGCGTCGATCATCTCGTCCGGGATCGCATCCTGGGTGTAGACCCGCATCAGGTAAACGCCGAAGGGATTGAGCATGGACGGCAGGATCACCGCCCACATCGTGTTCGTCAGGTGGGTCGCGCTGAACATCACGAACATCGGGATGACGAGGGCCGTCGCGGGGACCATGACCGAACCGAGCACCAGGGCGAAGAACGGGGTGCGCCCGGCGAAGCGGTACTGCGCGAAGCCGTAGCCGGCGAGCACCGAGATGACGGTCGCGCCGATGCCGCCGGTGAGGGCGTAGAGGAACGAGTTGCCGAGCCAGTGCCAGTACAGTCCGTTCGAGTACGTGAACAACAGCTGGATGTTGTCGATCAGGTTGAACTTCCCGAACCAGAGCGGGCTCGTGTCGCCGCTGAAGAGCGTCGCCTGGTCCTTGGTGCTCGCGACGATGAGCCACCAGAACGGAAGCGCGAAATAGAGGATGAGGCCGACGAGGACGAGGTGCGGCAGGACGCGACGCCCGCCGGCCCGGCTGGCCTCGCGGGAGGCATGGGACCGCCGCTTCTCCGGTCGCGGTGAGGTGGTCGAAACGAGCACGGTCATGAGTTCAGTCCGCTCTTTTTACGCGTGAAGTGCAGGAATATATAGGAGCCCACGAAGACGACGAGCCCGAGGGCGAATGAGATCGCCGAGGCGTAGTTGAATTGCGAATAGGAGAACGCGAGCGTGTATGCGTAGATGTTCGGCGTGTACGAGGCGGTGATCGATCCCGACGCCATGCTCCGCAGGATCTGGGGCTCCGTGAAGAACTGCAGGGTTCCGATCAGGGCGAAGACCAGGATCAGGACGAGCGAGGACGAGATCATCGGGATCTTGATCCGGAGCGCGGTCTGCCAGGCGTTGGCGCCGTCGATCTTGGCCGCCTCATAGATCGAGGTGTCGATGCCCTGGAGCGCCGCGTAGATGATGATCATGTAGTAGCCGGCCCACTGCCAGGTCACGACATTCACGAGGCTGCCGAAGATGTTGTCCGGCGACAACAACTGCGGTGCGTTGAGGCCGAACCAGCCGGCGACCTCCGCGGCGGGGCCGAAGCTCGGGCTGTAGAGGAAGCCCCACATCAGGGCGCCGATCACGGCGGGAACCGCGTAGGGAACGAAGATCATCAGCCGGGAGAACTTGGAGAACCGGCTCGTGATCGAGTCGAGCAGCAGGGCAGCGCCGAGCGAGACGAGCATCTGGATCGGGATCAGGATGATCGAAAACCGCACGACGAGCCAGACGCCCTCGAGGAAGAGAGGATCGGTGAAGGCCTTGGCGTAGTTGTCGAGGCCGACCCAGTGCGTGCCCGTTGCCACGGTCTTGTTCTGCAGGCTGAGGATGAAGGCGTAGACGAGGGGCGTGAGGAGGAAGAGCACCAGGAAGACGGCGAAGGGGGCCACGAAGAGCCACCCCCAGCGTGCACGCCGGGCGCTGACGCCCGATCCGAGCCGGCCGGGTTTTTTCAGGAAAGCACGGTCCGGGGTGACGGAGCGTCTCTCGATGGTTGAGGACAACATTGTTCCTTTCCAGGGGCCGGGCAGCAGGCAGGGCCGGCAGCAGACCGGCAGGGGCTACGGATCGGGGGTGAAGCGGTAGCCCATTCCGGCCTCCGTGAGCAGATAG
>NZ_JASJVF010000258.1:0-4337 GCF_035019805.1 Cryobacterium sp. 10I1 | reverse complement strand
CGGGTGAGCCGTCGGTCTGCCCCAGTCATGACGACGGCTCACCCGCTTTCGCGAGCCTCAGGAGTGGGTCAGCAGCAGCGGCCCTGCGGGTTGGCGTCCTGGCGGTCGGTCTGGTCCCGCCAGAACTCGCGCTCGGTCATCATCCGCTCGGTGGGGTGAGCAGGGTCCGCGGTCCCGTGCGCGGCCTCGTGGTGCGCCCGGTACTTGTCCCAGGCGTCCTCTCCCATCACCCCTTTGACGTACCAGGCCACGCTCCGCGCTGCCCGGCGGATGCCGCCGAGGAGCGCAGCGAGCGAGGTCCCGCCTGCCGAGGGCATCCGCTGCCCCCGGCGTGCCCCTGCTGTCATCACCGGACCGTCACCGGCCAGGGGTGCCCGCGCCGGCGTTCCGCGCCGTCCGGGCGTTCTTCTCGGCGGCAGCCTGGGCTTCCCAGCGGCCCTGCAGCTCCTTTTCGGCCGGGGTCGGCAGGAAGCCGGAGGGCGCGAACATCTGCGACGGGAGCGCAGGGTCCTCGTTGGTGCCGAAATCGCGGCTCTTCCAGGACTTCCAGGTCGCAACGACCGAGGAGACGATCACGATGATCGCGAGGGTGACGAAGAGGATCGACAGGAGACCCTGCACCATCGTGTTCCGTACCACGGCCTCCATGGCCGCGACGCTCGGCGCCGTTCCGAACGAGGTCTTCCCCGCCGCGAGGGCGTCGGAGAATGCCTTGTTCTGGGCGAAGTAACCGACCGCGGGGACGGTTGAGAAGATCTTCAGCATCGAGGCGTAGATCGTGATGATCGCGGCGAACGCGAGGGGCACGGCGACGATCCAGATGTACTTGAATTTGCCCTGCTTCGCGACGATCGCCATGCACACCGCGAGTGCGATTGCGGCCAGCAGCTGGTTCGCGATCCCGAAGAGCGGGAACAGGGTGTTGATGCCGCCGAGCGGGTCCGTGACGCCCATGATCAGCACGGCGCCCCAGAGGAGAACCATGATGCCCGTGGTGAGCCAGGCCCCCGTGCGCCAGGAGGTGTTCTTGAACTTCGGGAAGAAGTTGCCGAGGCTGTCCTGGAGCATGAAGCGCGCGACGCGGGTGCCCGCGTCGACGGCGGTGAGGATGAACAGCGCCTCGAACATGATCGCGAAGTGGTACCAGAACGCCATCATGCCCGAGCCTCCTGCGACCTGCTGCATGATGTGCGCGAGCCCGACCGAGAGCGTCGGGGCGCCGCCGGAGCGGGAGACGATCGTGGCCTCTCCGACGTCCTTCGCCGTCTGGGTGAGCATGTCGGGGGTGAGGTTGACCCCGGTGAGCCCGAGGCTGTTCACGAACGCGACAGCGCCTTCGACGGTGCCCCCGGTGAGGGCCGCCGAGGAGTTCATCGCGAAGTAGATGCCGCGGTCGATCGAGACGGCGGCGACGAGGGCCATGATCGCGACGAAGCTCTCCATGAGCATGCCGCCATAACCGATGAAGCGGGTCTGGCGTTCCTTCTCGATGAGCTTCGGGGTCGTGCCGGAGGCGATCAGGGCGTGGAAGCCGGAAAGGGCACCGCAGGCGATCGTGACGAAGAGGAACGGGAAGAGCGACCCGCTCACGACCGGTCCGCCGTTGGCGACGAACTCGCTGAATGCCGGGACCGTGATCTCCGGGCGCACGATGATGATCGCGATCGCGAGCATCCCGATCGTTCCGATCTTCATGAAGGTCGAGAGGTAGTCGCGCGGGGCGAGCAGCAGCCAGACCGGGAGGATCGCTGCGACGAAGCCGTAGATGATGATGCCGATCGCGAGCGGCACCGGGTCGACGTGGAAGAACGATGCTCCCCACGCCGTGTTCGAGATGGCGCCGCCGCCGATGATGGCGGCCAGGAGCAGCACGAACCCGATGATCGACACCTCGCTGACCTTGCCCGGGCGGAAGAAGCGCAGGTAGCAGCCCATGAAGAGCGCGATCGGGATGGTCATGCCGACTGAGAAGACGCCCCAGGGGCTCGCCGCGAGGGCGTTGACAACGACGAGGGCGAGGATCGCGACGATGATGACCATGATCGCCATCGTGGCGATCAGGGCGGCGGTGCCGCCGATCTTGCCGAGCTCGTCGCGGGCCATCTGGCCGAGCGAACGTCCGCCTCGGCGCATCGAGTAGAACAGCACGATGTAGTCCTGCACCGCACCGGCGAGAACGACGCCGACGATGATCCAGATCGTGCCGGGCAGGTAGCCCATCTGCGCGGCGAGCACCGGGCCGACGAGCGGGCCTGCCCCGGCGATCGCGGCGAAGTGGTGGCCGAACAGCACCCGGCGGTCCGTCGCCGCGAAGTCCTTGCCGTCCGCCTTGTACTCTGCGGGGGTCGCCCTGCGGTCATCGGGCTTCAGCAGGTGCTTCTGGATGTAGTTCGAGTAGAAGCGGTAGCCGATCAGGTAGGTGCACACCGCGGCGAAGACGAACCAGATGGCGTTCACGGTCTCGCCGCGGACAACCGCGAGCATGACCCAGCTCAGTCCGCCGAGGAGGGAGATGCCGGCCCAGAGTGCGATCTTGGCCGGGGTCCAGCGTCGCTCCTGGGCGTCGTGCTCGGTCTGGTCGAGTGCGACAGGGAGCAGGGACGGATCGCGATCGAGCGGACCGGCCCCCGTGAAAGCGTCGTGCGGCGTGCGGGGCCTGGTGCCCATGATCTCTCCTTTGAGGGTGGTGCAGATGGTGCTGAGGTGCGGTTCACGACCGTGCCGAATCCAAGCTGAGAAAAAGCTGAATTCGTGATGATTCCTTAGCAAGGCTAACAGCCAGAGGGGCGCACCGGGACGAGCGCCTAAAATGGGTACGCCTGACCGGGATTTTCCGCACGGCACGCCCCACATCCACCCTCGACCATTGGAGC
The DNA here is from genome assembly GCF_035019805.1 of Cryobacterium sp. 10I1. Taxonomy (NCBI): domain Bacteria; kingdom Bacillati; phylum Actinomycetota; class Actinomycetes; order Micrococcales; family Microbacteriaceae; genus Cryobacterium; species Cryobacterium sp. 10I1. The sequence goes on along the minus strand of NZ_JASJVF010000258.1, from coordinate 1,464 downwards.
CACCGTGGCCGCACCCTCCCGCCTCGATTCCGTCATCGCCCTCGCCCGCCACCGCGGGTTCGTCTTCCAGGCGGGTGAAATCTACGGCGGATCCCGGTCCGCGTGGGACTACGGGCCCCTCGGCGTCGAGCTCAAGGAGAACATCAAGAAGCAGTGGTGGCGCTTCATGGTCACGAGCCGCGACGACGTCGTCGGGCTCGACTCCTCGGTGATCCTGCCCAGGAAGGTGTGGGAGGCATCCGGTCACGTCGAGGTCTTCAGCGACCCCCTCGTCGAGTGCACGAGCTGTCACAAGCGTTTCCGCGCCGACCACCTCGAGGAGGAGTTCGAGGAGAAGAAGGGGCGCCCCGCAGAGGGCGGCCTCGACGGCATCCCCTGCCCGAACTGCGGCAACCGGCACATCTGGACGGAGCCGCGCGCCTTCTCCGGCCTGCTCAAGACCTATCTCGGTCCCGTCGACGACGAGGCGGGCATGCACTACCTGCGTCCAGAGACCGCGCAGGGCATCTTCGTGAACTTCGCCAACGTGCTCCAGGCTGCCAGGATGAAGCCCCCGTTCGGCATCGGCCAGATCGGCAAGAGCTTCCGCAACGAGATCACACCGGGCAACTTCATCTTCCGCACCCGCGAGTTCGAGCAGATGGAGATGGAATTCTTCGTCGAGCCCGGCACAGATGAGACCTGGCACGAGTACTGGCTCGAGCAGCGCATGAGCTGGTACACCGGCCTCGGCATCGAGCCGGAGAACCTGCGCTTCTTCGAACACCCGGCCGAGAAGCTCTCGCACTACTCCAAGCGCACCGTCGACATCGAGTACCGCTTCGGGTTCAGCGGGAGTGAGTTCGGCGAGCTCGAAGGCGTGGCGAACCGCACGGACTTCGACCTCAAGACGCACGCTGCGGCATCGGGCAAGGATCTCTCGTACTTCGACCAGACCAAGAACGAGCGCTGGGTGCCCTACGTAATCGAGCCGGCGGCCGGGCTCACCCGCTCGCTGATGGCGTTCCTCGTCGACGCGTACCACGAGGAGGAAGTGCCGAACGCGAAGGGCGGCGTCGACAAGCGCACCGTGCTCAAGCTCGACCCGCGCCTCGCGCCGATCAAGGCCGCCGTGCTTCCGCTGTCCCGCAACGAGGCGCTCTCGCCGATGGCGCGCTCCCTCGCTTCCCGCTTGCGCGAGTCGTGGAACGTCGACTTCGACGACGCCGGCGCGATCGGGCGCCGCTACCGCCGCCAGGACGAGATCGGCACCCCGTATTGCATCACGGTCGACTTCGACTCTCTCGAAGACCAGGCCGTCACCGTGCGCGACCGCGACACCATGCAGCAGGAGCGGGTGCCGCTCGACAAGCTCGACGCCTACCTCGCCGAGCGCCTCCGCGGAGCCTGACCCGAGCACGGGCTTTTCGCCGCTGCGCGTGTGGTCCGCCACCCGCGCAGCGGCGCAGCAACCGCGCTCGCCGA
>NZ_JASJVF010000257.1:0-4364 GCF_035019805.1 Cryobacterium sp. 10I1 | reverse complement strand
GTATGTGGCCTCATCAGGCAATTGGCTTGTCTGGTTCATGTGTCTCCTGCTCTCCGTCTATACCGTCGCGCTCGTCTCGCAGGGCTCGGAGTTCAGCCCCTTCGTCGATGTGTGGCTCGCGATCATCACGAAGCTGAGTCTTGTCGCCGTCGCCTGGACCGCCGTCGTCCGCGCGGGCTTCGACCGCCGCGAGATCGTGTTCTCGGCGAGCGCCATCACGATCGTCGTCGCAGCGGACAGTTACGCATACTTCCGGCCCGGAGACTCCGACCAGTCCCAGACCCTCCCCGACATCGGATACTTCCTCTTCTATCTCCTGATCGTCACGGCAATCGTGGCCCTCGCACGTCGGCAGCGCCGCCCGCCGGGCTGGCCGGTGCTCCTCGAGGGCGCGATCGGGATCCTCGGCGCCGGCTCCGTGCTCGCCGCGCTCCTCACCCCGATCCTCGACTCCGTGGGCACGACCATCGAGGCCGGCGCGACCGCCGTCGTCGTGACGTACCCGCTCTTCAACGCGATGCTCGTGCTCGTGATCGCCGGAACCGCCGCGACCCAGGGCCCGGATCCGCGCCGGCGCTGGATGCTGCTCGTCCTCGGGCTGATGATCTTCTCCGCGACCGAAATCGTCTACCTGCGCATCGGAGACGCCTACGTCACGGGCACCTCCCTCGACGCGGGCTGGGCGATCGGACTCGCCCTCGTCGCCGTCTGGATCGATGCTTCGTCGCGCCAGACCGAGACGCACAGCCACACCCAGGACAGCGTCGCGGCCGTCGCCGTTCCGATCGTCTCGACGGGCGCGGGCCTCGGCGTGCTGATCCTCGCGAGCCAGGTCCCGGTGACCGGCTTCGCCATCGGGCTGGCCGCGACCGCCCTCGCCCTCGCTTCCCTGCCACTCGTCTCCCGGCAGATCGTGCTGCGGCACCAGGCCAGGACCGACGATCTCACCGGGCTGCCCAACCGGCGGGCCCTGTACGGCGATGTCACGGCCCGGATCACCAGGGAGCCCCGCCGGCGCCGGGCCCTCCTTCTGCTGGACCTCGACCGGTTCAAGGAGGTCAACGACAGTCTCGGGCACAATGCGGGCGATCGCCTGCTCGTGCAGGCCGGCATCCGCCTGTCGAACGAGCTGCGCGAACAGGACTTGCTCGCCCGGCTCGGCGGCGACGAGTTCGCGATCCTGCTCGACGACGTCGGCCATGCCGAAGCCGTCGACTTCGCGATCCGGGTGCGCGCTGCACTCGCCGTGCCGTTCACCCTCGAGGGCATCGCCCTGCAGACCGGGGTGAGCGTGGGCATCGCCCTGTACCCGGATCAGGGCAGCGACCTCACCGGGCTGATGCGCAAGGCCGACATGGCCATGTACAAGGCCAAATCGACCCGCAGCGGCCACCACGTGTACCGCAGCAACGACGACAGCCACGGCGACCTGCGCCTGCGCACCCTCTCCGAACTGCGGCTCGCCCTCCAGGACGACCAGCTCATCGTGCACTACCAGCCCAAGATCGACCTCGCATCGGGAAGCGTCGCCGGCGTCGAAGCCCTCGTGCGCTGGCAGCACCCCACCCGCGGACTCCTCTTCCCCGACCAGTTCCTCGTGCTCATCGAGGAGGCAGGGCTCATGCACGCCCTGACGCAGCGGGTGCTCGCCGTCGCGCTCGACCAGGCGAGGGTCTGGTCCGCCGCCTGGGCCGGGGACCTGCCCCTCTCGATCGCCGTGAACCTGTCGGCGAGTTCCCTCGTCGACGCCGAGCTTCCCGAACGGATCGAAAGCCTCCTCGCCGAGCGCGGCCTGCCTGGCTCGGTGCTCGAACTGGAAATCACCGAGGACTTCCTCATGAGCGACCGGGACCGGGCCAGGGACATTCTGGCCAGACTCCGCGCGAACGACATCCGCATTTCGATCGACGATTTCGGCACCGGCTACAGCTCGCTCGCGTACCTCCGTGACCTGCCCATCGACGAACTGAAGCTCGACCAGTCCTTCGTCTTCCCGCTCAAGGACGACCAGCGCGCCGCGGCGCTCGTGAAGTCCTCGATCGAGCTCGCGCACGGCCTCGGGCTGCGCATGGTCGCGGAGGGCGTCGAGAACGCCGCCACCTACGGCGCCCTCGCCGGCTTCGGCTGCGACCAGGCCCAGGGGTACTTCATCTCCCGGCCGATCCCAGCGGATGCCTTCGACCGGTGGCTCGCTGACCGCCGGTCGGTCGCGGAGCCGGTCGCGACATGACGATCCTGCGCGGAGGGACGCGCACCCTGAAGTCGTCTCCGGAGCAGACGATGGACGCATCCGTCGGGCAGCCATCCAGCCGACCCCTGTGGATCATGGGCATACCGCTCGCCCTCTACGTCGTGATGCTCGTCGGCAAGGGCGGCGACTACAGTGTCCTCGTCGACTTCGTCCTCGCCGAGCTCGCTGGCCTGGCGACCGTCGTGGTCTGCTGGACCGCCGTCCGCCGGGCCGACTACGTCCGGCGAGAAGTGACACTCGCCGCCGCCGCCGTCACGTGCAATTTCCTCGGTGACGTCAGCTTCACCATCTCCACCCGGTTCCTCGGTGGGCCCGGTTCCCCGTCGGTCGCTGACCTGTTCTACCTGGCCTTCTACGGCCTGATCCTTGCCTCCCTCTTCGTCACCGCACGCCGGCAGCTCCGCAGGGTGCCCTGGGCGGCCTTCCTGAACAGTGCCGTCGGCTCGGTCAGTGTCGCCGCATTCATGGCCGTCCTCCTCAACCCGGTACTCGTCTCTGCTTCCGCCGAACCGGTGTCGCTCGAAACGCTCGTGAATCTCGCGTACCCGATGCTCGATCTGCTGTTGATCGCTGCTATCGCCGGCGTTGCCGCGCTCTACGGCCGACACGCCGGGCGCGCCTGGGTCTCTCTCATCGGCGGCCTCGTCGTCTACGCGGGCGCCGACGTGGCATACGCCCTCCTCGACGGCGGCTACTCCCTGGGAACCCTGCTCGATGCCAGTTGGGCGATCGGCCTGGCGCTCATCGCCGTCTGGGTCGACCGCGCGTCCTATCCCGTCGTCGCGGCGCCGCGGGAGCCGAACGGTGTGATGGCCTTCGTCGTTCCCGCGATCGCAACGGCCGCGGGACTCGGGATCCTGGTCTACGCGACCCAGAATCACATCTCGGCGCTCGCGATCGGTCTCGCGAGCGTGACCCTGGCCCTCGCGGTCATCCCGATGATCTCGCGGGAGCGGGGACTCAACCACCTCTCACGCACCGACGACCTGACCGGGCTGCCGAATCGCCGGGCCATGTATTCCGACGTCGCGGCCCGGCTCGCGTCCGACCGGAAGCAGGGCAGCGCGCTCCTCCTCCTCGACCTGGACCGGTTCAAGGAGGTCAACGACAGCCTCGGTCACGATGCCGGCGATCGACTCCTCGTGCAGGTGGGCGTGCGGCTGGCGCGCGAGCTCGGACCGCTCGACCTGCTGGCGCGGCTCGGCGGCGATGAGTTCGCGATCCTCGTCGCACGAAACAGGGATGGCGAGGCATCCGCTCTCGCCGATCGATTGCGGGCGGCGCTCGCCGTACCCTTCACGCTCGAGGGTATTTCCCTGCAGACGAGCGTCAGTATCGGCATCGCACTGTACCCGAGCCACGGCCGCGACCTGGGCGCCCTGATGCGCAAGGCCGACACCGCCATGTACGTGGCGAAGTCCACCGGCAGCGGGTTCCACGTCTATCAGTCCGACGACGACCGGCACAGCGAGGTGCGCCTGCGCACCCTTCAGGAACTGCGGGAGGCGCTCGTCCAGGACCAACTCACCCTGCACTACCAGCCCCGCATCGACCTCGACACGTCCGAGATCCATGCCGCCGAGGCTCGGATCCGCTGGAATCACCCGGTCCGTGGCCTGCTGCACCCCTCCGAATTCGTCGATCTCGTCGAGGACGCCGGCCTCGTGCGGGCGCTGTCGGAGGCCCTGCTCGTGCAGGCGCTCGACCAGGCCGCCGCCTGGCGGGACCGGGGACTGGACCTCGGCGTCGCGATCCGGCTTCCCCAGGCCGCGCTGATCGACGCCGCCCTCCCCGAGCACCTCGGCGCCATGATCGCGAATCGCGCGTTGCCGCCGTTCGTGTTGACTCTCGAGATCAGCGAGGAGTTCCTGCTCGCCGACCAGTCCCGGGCGCGCGCTGTGCTGAACCGGTTGCGAGGCCAGGGTGTGCGGATGTCTATCGACGACTTCGGGACGGGCTACAGTTCCCTCGCCTTGCTGCGCGACCTCGCCATCGACGAACTTCGCCTGGACGAATCGTTCATCGTCGCGATGGGACACGACGAACGCTCATCGACCCTCGTCAATTCCGCCATCGCCCTCGCCCACAGCCTCGGACCTGTCTCTTATACACA
>NZ_JASJVF010000256.1:0-4423 GCF_035019805.1 Cryobacterium sp. 10I1 | reverse complement strand
GGTGCGGGGTTCGCGCGGGGCGTCGAAGACCTGCTCCGGCGGCCCGAACTCGAGGACCCGGCCGGCGTCGATGAACGCGACCCGGTCGGCGACGTCCCGCGCGAAGCCCATCTCGTGGGTCGCCATCACGATCGTCGTTCCCGACTGCTTGAGCTGCCGCACGAGGTCGAGGACCTCGCCGACGAGCTCGGGATCGAGCGCGCTCGTCACCTCGTCGAGGAGGAGCAGTTCGGGGTTCGTCATGATCGACCGCACGATCGCGGCACGCTGCTGCTGGCCGCCGGACAGTCGGTCGGGGAAGTCGCGGGCCTTCGCGGACAGGCCGATCTGGTCGAGCAGCTCGAGGCCGCGCGCCTCGGCCGTGCGGCGCGGCACCCGGTGCACGATCCGGCTGGCGAGGGTGACGTTGTCGAGCACGCTCAGGTGCGGGAAGAGGTTGAACTGCTGGAACACCACGCCGATCCTGGCGCGCACGGCGTCCGCGTTCGCGCGCGGGTCGCTGATGTCCCGGCCGGTGAGCCAGACCTGCCCGTCGTCGACGCGCTCGAGCAGGTTGATCACGCGGAGCAGGGTCGACTTGCCGGACCCGCTCGCCCCGATCAGTGCGACGACCTCGTGTTCGTGCACGACGAGGTCGATGCCGCGGAGCACGGGAACCGAGCCGAAGCTCTTGTAGACGTCGTCGACCCGGAGGACCGGAACGACGGCATCCGCTGCCTCGCTCATACGACCCCACCGACCTGCTCGCGGCGGCGCATCCGGGCGGACAGCCAGTCCGTGAGGCGGATCATCGGCAGGGCGAGCAGCACGAAAAGCAGCCCGGCGAGCACGTACGGCGTGAAGTTGAAGCTCGCCGCCGTCTCGATCTGGGCGGCCCTGACCGCGTCGACGGCGCCGAGCACGCTGATCAGGCCGACGTCCTTCTGCATCGCGACGAAGTCGTTCATCAATGCCGGCGTCACCTTGCGGAGCGCTTGCGGCAGCACGATCGTGCGCAGGGTGCGGCCGTGGCTGAGGCCGAGCGACCGACCGGCGAGCACCTGCGAGGGGTGAACCGCCTCGATCCCGGCGCGCCACACCTCGGCGACATAGGCCGAGTACGTCAGGACGAGTGCGATCGTGCCCCAGACATACGAGGGCAGCTTCGGGAACACCCCGAGGCCGGGCAGCCCGAAGCCGACGAGGTAGAGCACGATGATGAGCGGCAACCCGCGGAACAGGTCGGTGTACCCGGCGGTGAGGGCGCGCAGCGGGAAGAAGACCGCGCCGCGCAGGGTGCGGAGTGTCGCGAGCAGCAGGCTCACGATCAGCACGCCGACGGCGGCGACGAGCAGCACGCGGATGTTGAGCAACAGTCCCTCGAACACGCGCGGCCAGGCCTTCACCGCGACGGCGGGGTCGAAGAAGGACTGCTGTACCCGGGTCCAGCCCGGCGTGTTGACCACGAACACCCAGATCACGATCGCGAAGAGGACCGTGCTCACCGCGCTCAGCAGCACAGACCGGGCGGTCTGCGTGCGCCTGTACGCCCGGCGGCCGAGCTCGACCGCGCTCGACGGCCGCGTCGGCCGACCGGTGTCGGTGACCGTGTCGGTGACCAGGTCGGGACCGGCCACTGGACCTTCCTCCGGTGTCACTTCAGGACGGGCGCGTCCGCGTTGCCGGCGAGCCAGGTATCGGCGAGGTTCGCGAGGGTTCCGTCCGCGCGCAGGGCGTCGACGGCGGCGCTCACGGCGGCGGTGAGTGGGCTGTCCTTGGCGAGGACGAGGCCGAATGCGTCGGTACCCGCCTGGGCGCCGGGCGTTGCGCCAGGGGTGGGGGTCTGGCTGCTGGACCCCGCTGCGGCATCGGGCAGCTGCCCGATGATCGTGCCGCCGTCGAGTTCGACCCCGGTGAGGTAGAACGCTGTCGGGAGGTCGACGACGATCGCGTCGACGGTGCCGTTCTGCAGTGCGAGCTTCGCGTCGTCGTTCGTGTTGAACGCCTGCACGCCCTGGGTCGGTGCGATCAGCTTCTCCGCTTCCGTGAAGCTCGTCGTGCCGGTCGCGGCCCCGATCAGGAGACTCTTGAGTCCGGCGAGCGAGGTCACGGCGGCCGCCGGAGAGGTGCTGACGGTGATCACGGCCTGGGTGGTCTCGTAGTACGGAGAGGAGAAGTCGACCTGCTGGGCGCGCTCGGCCGTGATCGAGAACTGCTGCAGGTTGAAGTCGAAGGCCTTCGGCCCCGGAGCGATCGCCTCGTCGAAGGTGCTCCGCACCCAGGTCACGTTCTCCTTCGCGAAGCCGAGCTTGCCGGCGACGGCGTAGGCGACGGCGGCTTCGAAGCCCTTGCCGGATGCTGGTGAGTCGTCGATAACCCAGGGGAAGTACGCGGGTTCCCCGGTTCCGATCGTGAGCTTGCCCGGTGTGAGGTACGACGTGGGATCGGGGGAGCTCAGCGATCCCGCGTTCGTGGACGGGGCGCTGCCCTGGGTGGGGCTCGCTGCCGAACAGGCGCTCAACAGGAGCGCACCCGCCACGGAGAGGGCGAGCACAAAAATGTGACGGGACCTGCGGCGATTCACCATATTGACCACTCCTCGAGATGACTGTCTCTGGCCATCATGACGCATGTTTTCGCGGTCGTCGGCACCCACCAGCGAATGTGACGGTCTCGTTAAGAACACCGGGGTGTGGGAAAGTGGAACGTGCCCGATTCCCTCCCCCCGAAACCACCGGTGCGGTTCGCGTCGGGGCCGAGCCTGCGCATCCTGCTCTGGGCCGGATTCATCGCTGTGCACGCCTGGCTCGTCTACATCTGCTTCGCCGCGATCGGCTGGCCGCTCGGCGATGTCGACGTCGTCTACCTCGGCTGGGCGACCGACGCCGCGAGCGGAGTGGCCCTCGTCGGCATCACCGCGCCCTTCGTCTACCCCCTGCTCGCCGTCGTGCCGATCTTCGCGGCCCTCGCCTTCGGCACCGCCTCGTACACGGCGACCTGGCTCGGCATCGTCACCCTCCTCAACGCGGTCGCATTCGCGGCCCTGACCGGCCGGCGCCGCGGGCCGCGCGCGCTCCTCGCCGCGGGCTGGTGGCTGGCCTTCCTCCTGCTGCTCGGTCCGATCGCGATCGCCAGGATCGACTCGATCACGGCCCCGCTCGTCATCCTCGCCGTTTTGTGGCTGCGGACCCGGCCGGTCTGGGGCACCGTGATCCTCACGCTCGCGACGTGGGTGAAGATCTGGCCGATCGCTGTCATCGCGGCGCTTGTCATCGCATCGAAGCAACGGATGCGCGCCGGCTACGCCTTCCTCGCCACGAGCGCCGTCATCGTGGTCACGGCGCTCAGCCTCGGCAGCGGCCTCCGCGTGTTCAGCTTCATCTCCGAGCAGGCCAACCGCGGCATCCAGATCGAGTCTCCCGTCGGCGCCATCTGGATGGTGCAGGCCGCGCTGCGGATCCCGGGCAGCTACATCTACTACGACCACGACATCCTCACCTTCCAGGTCGTCGGCCCAGGATCTTTCATCGCCGTCGCGCTCATGACGCCGGTCCTCGCGCTCTGCATCGCAGCGGTGCTGCTGATCGCGGTGCGGGCGACACGGGCAGGGGCGAGCTTCGAGAGGCTGTTCCCGCCGCTCGTCCTCGCGCTCGTCGTGACGCTGATGGCCGTCAACAAGGTCGGCTCTCCGCAGTTCGTGATCTGGCTCGCCGCGCCGACCATCCTCGGCATCCTCCTGCGAGGGCGCGGCTGGCGTACCCCGACCATCCTCGTCACGGTCATCGCCGGGCTCACCCAGGTCGTCTACCCCTACCTGTACGACTGGCTGCTCGTCGCCAACCCGCTGATGGTGCTCGCCCTCTCCATGCGCAACGTGCTCGAGTTCGTCGTGCTCGCCTGGGCCGTCCGCGAGGTGTGGACCCTCGGCAGCAGCTCCGCCCAGCACGGCAGCCGCCACGGGAACGGCAACGCCGCCCCGCACGACCCACCGGCGGCCGGCCTCGACCGCCCGATCCTCATCCCCAGGGAGTAATCATGCTCGTCGCCTTTTCCGTCTCGCCCTCCGGAGCCCAGGATGCCGAGGGTTCCGTGCACGACGCCGTCGCCGCGGCCGTCCGGATCGTCCGCGACTCGGGCCTGCCGAACCACACCGACTCGATGTTCACGACGATCGAGGGCTCCTGGGACGAGGTCTTCGCCGTCGTCAAGGCCGCCACGGAGGCCGTCGGCGCCTTCGGGCCGCGGGTGTCCCTCGTGCTCAAGGCGGACATCCGCCCCGGTCGCACCGGCGAGCTGACCGGCAAGGTCGAACGCCTCGAGGTCGCGCTCGAGAACGCACGGGCGGCCGGAGGCGCGGCATAGCAGGCACCGCACGGGCAGGCGGATGCTGCCGGGCGCTTCCCGCCGCAACCGTCCGGCCCTAGGCTGGACCGCATGCCCCCAC
>NZ_JASJVF010000255.1:0-4425 GCF_035019805.1 Cryobacterium sp. 10I1 | reverse complement strand
CGGCAGCGCGCGAGCGCGACGCACGAAGCGCGCTAGAGGTCAGTGGCCCTCGGCGGCGAGCTTCTTGATGCCGTCTTCGACGATCTGGTTGGCTTCGGCGGCGTCGCCCCAGCCCTCCGTCTTGACCCACTTGTTCGGTTCGAGGTCCTTGTAGTGCTCGAAGAAGTGCTCGATCTCCTTGCGGGTGTACTCCGGGATGTCGAGGACGTCCTGGATGTGGTCCCAGCGGGGGTCGCCCGCGGGAACGGCGATGACCTTGGCGTCAGAGCCGCCGTCATCCGTCATGTTGAAGACACCGACCGGACGCACCGAGACGCCGACGCCGGGGAACAGCGGGAAGTCGAGCAGCACGAGAACGTCGACGGGATCGCCGTCGAGGCCGAGGGTGTTCTCGAAGAACCCGTAGTCCGTCGGGTACACGAAGCTCGTGTAGAGCACACGGTCGAGGTAGACCCGTCCGGTCTCGTGGTCGACCTCGTACTTGTTGCGGCTTCCCCGGGGAATTTCGATTACTGCGTCATATGCGGCCATGGCCTGGTCTCTCCCTTGTTCACAGTCTCCGGATAACGTTACTGGATGGAGTCAACGCGCCGCCCGAGACTGACACCGGAGATCGCCGACATCCGCCGGGCGATCCGCGCCGTGCTGGCGGACGCCGGGCTCGGCTCCTCAGCGTCGCCGCAGGCTTCCGGGTCCGAACCCTCCGCCCCGGGCGCCTCCGTCCCCGGCGCCTCCGCACCAGACGCCGAAACGCGCGGCCTCGTCCTCGTCGGCCTCAGCGGCGGCCCGGATTCGCTCGCGCTCGCGGCCGGGACTGCCTTCGAGGCAGCGCGGGCGGGACTCCGCGCCGGGGCCGTGATCGTCGACCACGCCCTGCAGCCCGGGTCCGCGGACGTCGCCGCCGAGGCCGCCCGGCAGGCAGCGGCCCTCGGCCTCGACCCCGTGCTCGTCGTGCGCATCACCGTCGACCACGGCGAGAACCACCGGGGGAGTGCCGCAGACACCGACCCCGCCGAGACCTACAGCGGCCCGGAGGCCGCGGCCCGCACCGGCCGCTATGCCGCGTTCGTCCGTGCACTCGCCGACACCGGCGCGAGCCACGTGCTGCTCGGTCACACGCTCGACGACCAGGCCGAGACCGTGCTGCTCGGCCTCGCCCGCGGCTCCGGCCCGGTCAGCCTGCACGGCATGCTGCGGGTCAGCGGCGCGTACCTCCGCCCCCTGCTCGGGATCCGCCGCGCCCAGACCGTCGCCGCCTGCACGGATGCCGGCCTCACCCCCTGGACGGACCCGCACAACGCGGAACAACGGTTCGCCCGCGTCAGGGTACGCGACACGGTCCTGCCGTCGCTCGAGCGCGAGCTCGGACCCGGTGTCGCCGAGGCACTCGCCCGCACCGCGGACCTGTTGCGGGAAGACGCCGCAGCCCTCGACGAACGCGCGGCGGAGCTCGCTGGCGGATCCTTCGAGATCGTCGCAGGCGGTATCCGTGTGCCCGTCGAGGTGCTCGCCGAACAGCCCGCCGCGCTCCGGAACCGGCTGATCCGGCTCGCGGCGGCACGCACAGTCCTGCGCGCCGCCGGTGCCGGCGCTGGCACCGTCGTGATGGCCCTGCCCCGCGGGGCGACCCTGGCCGTCGGCCGGCTCGTGACCGATTGGCACGGCCAGGGCCCGCTCGACCTGCCAGGCGTTAGAGTTGTACGGCACGATGGCTGGCTCGTCTTCACCGGGCCCGGCCTCGCACGGCACGCACGGCCAACTGAATACGCACAAAGCAAAGGACCCTCCCTCCCCCATGGAACCCCGCGACATTGATGGCGACCTCACCGAAATCCTGATCGAAGAAGAGCAGATCCACGGCCGCCTCGCCGAACTCTGCCGCCGGATCGAAGCCGACTACGCGGGCAAGGATCTCCTGCTCGTCGGTGTCCTCAAAGGCGCAGTGATGGTGATGGCCGACCTGGCCCGCGAACTCAAGCATCCGATCGCGATGGACTGGATGGCGGTGAGCTCATACGGCTCCGGAACCCAGTCGAGCGGCGTCGTCCGGATCCTCAAGGACCTCGACACCGACCTGCACGGCCGCAACGTGCTCATCGTCGAGGACATCATCGACTCCGGCCTGACCCTGTCCTGGCTGATCGCGAACCTCAAGTCCCGCCAGCCGGAATCCGTCGAGATCTGCGCGCTGCTCCGCAAGCCGGACGCCGCCCGGGTCGACATCGACGTCAAGTACCTCGGCTTCGACATCCCGAACCAGTTCGTCGTCGGTTACGGCCTCGATTATGCCGAGAAGTACCGCAACCTGCGTTCCGTTGCCGTGCTCGCCCCGCACATCTACTCCTGAGAAGCGGATGCCTGCCTCGGCCTCGCATCGCGCTCAGGGCGAACACACGGTGACCGCTCAGTGCGGGCACGGTAGCCTGACAACACGATGAACGTCAAGAAGCTACTCCGCGGGCCACTCCTCTACATCATTCTGGCGATTATCGCCGTCTGGATAGGGTCGAGTCTGATCACCATGTCCGGGTTCCGAGAGATTCCGACCGCACAGGGACTCCAGTTCCTCAAGGACGGAAAGGTCTCGGAGGCCAAGATCGTCGACGGCGAGCAGCGCGTCGACCTCACACTGTCCCAGGCCGACGACAAGCTCGGCACCAAGGTGCAGTTCTACTACGTCGCTCCGCGTGGCACCGAGGTCGTCAACGCCGTCACGAGCGCCGACCTGTCCGGCGGCTTCACCGATGAGGTGCCGCAGACCAACTGGTTCGTGACCCTGCTCGGCTACCTGCTCCCCGTGATCCTGATCGGCGGGTTCGCCTGGCTGATGCTTTCGGGCATGCAGGGCGGCGGCAACAAGGTCATGCAGTTCGGCAAGTCGAAGGCCAAGCTCGTCTCGAAGGAGAGCCCGCAGGTCACCTTCGCGGACGTCGCCGGCGCAGACGAGGCCATCGAAGAGCTCGAAGAAATCAAGGACTTCCTCAAGGAACCCGCGAAGTTCCAGGCCGTCGGAGCGCGCATCCCCAAGGGTGTGCTGCTCTACGGCCCTCCCGGAACCGGTAAGACCCTGCTCGCCCGCGCCGTCGCAGGCGAGGCCGGGGTGCCGTTCTACTCGATCTCCGGCTCCGACTTCGTCGAGATGTTCGTCGGCGTCGGCGCGAGCCGCGTCCGCGACCTGTTCCAGCAGGCCAAGGAGAACGCCCCCGCGATCATCTTCATCGACGAGATCGACGCCGTCGGCCGCCACCGCGGCGCCGGCATGGGCGGCGGGCACGACGAACGCGAGCAGACCCTCAACCAGTTGCTCGTCGAGATGGACGGCTTCGACGTCAAGGCGAACGTCATCCTGATCGCCGCGACCAACCGCCCAGACATCCTCGACCCCGCGCTGCTCCGCCCCGGCCGCTTCGACCGCCAGATCGGCGTCGACGCCCCCGACATGCTCGGCCGCAAGAAGATCCTCGAGGTGCACGCCAAGGGCAAGCCGATGGCGCAGGGAGTCGACCTCGAGGTCCTCGCCCGCAAGACCCCCGGCTTCACCGGCGCTGACCTCGCCAACGTCCTCAACGAGGCCGCCCTGCTGACCGCACGCTCGAACGCGCAGTTGATCGACAACCGCGCCCTCGATGAGGCCGTCGACCGGGTGATGGCCGGCCCGCAGCGCCGCACCCGCATCATGCGCGACAAGGAAAAGCTGATCACCGCCTATCACGAGGGCGGCCACGCCCTCGTCGCGAGCGCAATGAACAACACGGACCCTGTCACGAAAATCACCATCCTTCCCCGCGGCCGTGCCCTCGGTTACACGATGGTCATGCCGCTCGAAGACCGTTACTCCGTCTCCCGCAACGAACTCCTCGACCAGCTCGCCTACGCGATGGGCGGCCGTGTCGCGGAAGAGATGATCTTCCACGACCCGACCACCGGCGCGAGCAACGACATCGAGAAGGCCACGGCGACCGCCCGCAAGATGGTCACCGAGTTCGGCATGAGCGCCGCCGTCGGCCCGCTCAAGCTGGGCCAGGCGTCCGGTGAGATGTTCCTGGGTCGCGACATGGGCCACCAGCGCGACTACTCCGAGCGCCTCGCCGAGAGCGTCGACACCGAGGTGCGCCTGCTGCTCGAGGCCGCCCACGACGAGGCATACGAGGTGCTCGGCAAGAACCGCGCCATTCTCGACACGCTCGCCGCGGAACTGCTCGAGCACGAGACCCTCGGCCAGACCGAACTCGCGCCGATCTTCGCCGGCATCGAAAAGCTCCCGCCGCGCCCGCAGTGGCTCTCGAGCGACAAGCGCCCGGTCTCGGACGTTCCCCCCATCGAGATGCCGCTGCCCAAGGCGCCCATCGAAGAGGGCATCGTTGACGGCGGAGTGTCCAGTGGAGACGCCGCAGAGACCAAGCCCAAGCGCGCGCCCGCCCGCAC
>NZ_JASJVF010000254.1:0-4430 GCF_035019805.1 Cryobacterium sp. 10I1 | reverse complement strand
TCGTCGCCGTGCTGGACGGCGCCGCCCGGTTGCTCGTCCGCGGCGAGACGATCGCCGACCTGCTCTCCCGCGACACCGGGATCACCGCCGTCGTCGCGGCCCCCGCCGGCACCGATCAACCGAAGGAAGCCATCCGATGATCGAATACCGCAACCTGCGCGTCGCCCTCCTGGGCGGCGGCAACGTCGGCGCCCAGGTCGCCCGGCTGCTGCTCGAGCAGAGCGAGGAATTCGCCAACCGGGTCGGCGCCGGCCTCGAACTCGTCGGCATCCTCGTGCGCGACGTCAACGCCGAACGCACCGTCGACCTGCCGCACGAGCTCTTCACGACCGACGCCGAGTCCCTCATCCTCGGCGCGGACGTCGTCATCGAACTGCTCGGCGGCATCGAACCGGCCCGCAGCTACATCCTGATGGCGATGAACTCAGGGGCGGATGTCGTCACCGCGAACAAGGCTCTCCTCGCGACCCACGGGCCCGAACTCTTCGCCGTCGCAGACCAGGTCGGCGCCCAGCTCAACTACGAGGCCGCCGTCGCAGGCGCCATCCCGATCCTGCGGCCCTTGCGCGACAGCCTCGGCGGCGACCAGATCAACCGCATCCTCGGCATCGTCAACGGCACCACGAACTTCATCCTCGACCGGATGGACACCGATGGGGACAGCCTCGAGGAAGCCCTCGCCACCGCGACGGAGCTCGGCTACGCCGAAGCCGACCCGACCGCGGACATCGGCGGCTACGACGCGGCGCAGAAGGCGGCCATTCTCGCGAGCCTCGCCTTCCACACCCACGTGCCGCTCGCATCCGTCTACCGCGAAGGCATCACCGAGGTCACGCCCGCGCAGATCGAGTCCGCCCGCAAGGCCGGCTACGTGGTCAAGCTCCTCGCCATCTGCGAACGCATCACGGATGCCGCGACCGGCCAGGCCGGGGTCTCCGCCCGGGTCTACCCCGCGATGGTGCCGCGCAGCCACCCGCTCGCGGCCGTGCACGGAGCGAACAACGCCGTCTTCGTCGAGGCCGAATCCGCGGGCAGCCTGATGTTCTACGGCGCGGGCGCCGGGGGAGTCGAGACCGCATCCGCAGTGCTCGGCGACCTGGTCTCCCTCGCCCGCCGCCACATCGCCGGCGGCCCCGGAGTCGCGGCCTCGATCCACGCCGACCTGCCCGTTTTCGACATCGGCAGCATCACGACCCGCTACGCGGTCACCCTCGAGGTGACCGACGAGCCGGGCGTGCTCGCGACCCTGGCCGGGGTGTTCAGTGACCATGGCGTCTCGCTGGCCCTCGTCGAGCAGTCGATGACCCCCGCACGTCCCCTCACGTCCAGTCACGCGGCCGTCCCGTCCACGGCTACCCTTGTGATCGGAACCCACGAGGCAACGGAGGCGGCACTCGCCGCCACCGTGACCGACCTCGCCGCCAACAGATTTGTCACCACCGTCGCATCCGTTTTGAGAGTTGAAGGAGCCTGATGTCCAGCGAACGAGAGTCCACGCAGGCCGTGAAGACCCAGTCCCGTCAGTGGCGGGGAGTGCTGCGTGAATACGCCGACCGCCTGAACATCACCGACGCGACCCCGATCATCACGCTCGGCGAGGGTGGCACGCCGTTGATTCCCGCCCCCGCGCTGTCGAAGCGCACCGGCGCGAAGGTCTGGATCAAGTACGAGGGCATGAACCCGACCGGCTCCTTCAAGGACCGCGGCATGACGATGGCGATCTCGAAGGCCGTCGAAGACGGCGCGAAGGCCGTCATCTGCGCCTCGACCGGCAACACCTCTGCCTCGGCCGCCGCATACGCGACTCACGCCGGCATCCTCGCGGTCGTGCTCGTGCCGGAGGGCAAGATCGCCCTCGGCAAGCTCAGCCAGGCCATCGCGCACAACGCGCAGCTCCTGCAGGTGCAGGGCAACTTCGACGACTGCCTCGACATCGCCCGCGACCTCTCGGCCAACTACCCGGTGCACCTCGTCAACTCTGTCAACCCCGACCGCATCGAGGGCCAGAAGACGGCGGCCTTCGAGGTCGTCGAGGTGCTCGAAGACGCGCCGGACATCCACATCGTCCCCGTCGGAAACGCCGGGAACTACACCGCGTACACCCGCGGCTACACCGAAGAACTCGAGCGCGGCGCGACCACGAAGCTCCCGCGCATGTTCGGCTTCCAGGCCGCCGGCAGCGCCCCGATCGTGCTCGGCCACCGCGTAGACCACCCCGAGACCATCGCGAGCGCCATCCGCATCGGCAACCCGGCGTCCTGGGACCTCGCCCTCGCGGCGCAGAAGCTCACGAACGGCTACTTCGGCGCGATCAGCGACGCCAAAATCCTCGAGGCCTACCGCATCCTCTCCGCAGAGGTCGGCATCTTCGTCGAACCCGCCTCCGCGATCAGCGTCGCAGGCCTGCTCGAGCGTGCCGAAGCCGGGCTCATCCCCGCCGGCGCGACGGTCGTGCTCACGGTCACCGGCCACGGCCTCAAGGACCCGCAGTGGGCGCTCCGCACCGCGGACGGCGCCGAGATCACTCCGACCGTCGTGCCCGTCGACACCGCCGAAATCGCCAGCGTCCTCGGTCTGGCCAAGAAGTGACCCTGGCCGAAGCCGTGTCCGGTCCTTCCCTCCTCGCCGGACGTTCGGTGACCGTCCAGGTTCCCGCGACGACCGCGAACCTCGGCCCCGGCTTCGACACCCTCGGCCTCGCCCTCTCCTACTACGACCGCCTCGACGTGAGCGTGCGTGAGGAACCCGGCGTGTTCGTCGACGTGCAGGGCGTCGGCGCCGGCGTGGTGCCGACCGACGAGACGAACCTCGTCGTGCAGGCCATCGCGCACACCTTCGCCGCCTATGGGCAGCGGATGCCGGGCCTCGCGCTCGTCGCCCACAACAAGATCCCGCACGGCCGCGGCATGGGATCCTCTGGGGCAGCGATCGTCTCCGGGATCATGGCCGCCAAGGGCCTGCTCGAGGGCATCGTCGACATCGACTCCGAAGCACTGCTCACCCTCGCCACCGAGATGGAGGGGCACCCGGACAACGTCGCGCCCGCACTCTTCGGCGGCCTCACGATCGCGTGGACGACCCCGGAGGGCCCCCGGCACAAGAAGCTGATGGTGCACCGCGGCGTGAAGCCGCTCGTGTTCGTGCCTGAGCAGGCCATGTCGACCGCGCTCGCCCGCAGCCTCCAGCCCGAGACCGTGCCGCACGAGGACGCCGTCTTCAACCTGTCCCGCTCCGCGCTGCTCATCGCCGCGCTCATCCAGAGCCCGGAGCTGCTGCTCGCCGCGACAGAGGACAAGCTGCACCAGAGCTACCGTGCCGCCGCGATGCCCGAGACCAACCGGTTGATCACCCTGCTCAGGGAGCACGGCTTCGCGGCCGTCGTCTCCGGAGCCGGCCCGTCGATCCTCGTGCTCGCGAGCGACCCCGGCCAGCGCCTCGTCGCCGCGGAGCTCGTCGCCGCGAACTCGGAGACCCCCTGGCAGGCACTCATGCTCGCCGTGGACTTCCAGGGCGCGACCGTCACCCGCACGGACGCGGCAGTCGCCGCCTGACCTGAAGCGCGCGAACGGGGGGTGCCGCGGCAGGGGATGGCGCGGCATCCGTTCTCGGAATGCTCTGCTAGAGTCGATGGCGTACCCGAAGAAATCGCCTAACGACCGGTTCCTTTCGATGGTGCATTTCCCGTAACTCACTGCTATCGCGACATCTGTGCGTGGCTGTGTGTGTTCACTTCAATCCACTTTCTGTGGGATTGAACCACCCGCAGCGCCTCCGACGTTGCCACAGCTTCCCCGGTTTTCGTAAATGTTCGTGCCGGGGGAAAGGACAAATTTTCGTGACTGACGTCAACCTCCGCGCAAGTGCCGCGGATTCATCCCGCCTGGGAACCCTCCGTGTCGCAGAGCTTCAGGCTCTCGCGCTCGAACTGGGCATCCCCGGCTCCTCCAAGCTCCGCAAGGGCGAGCTCGTCTCCGCCATCACCGCCGTCCAGGCCGGTGGCGACACCGTGAGCCCCGAGCTCGAAATCCCCGCCTTCGCCGCGACCGAGCCGGTCGTCTCCGAGCAGCTCGTTTCCGAGCCGGCCGTCGCCGAGCCGGCCGCGGCAGCAGCCGCGACCGCGACTCTCGTCGAAGCCCCGCCGCGCAAGTGTGCGCCGCGCCGCGCCACCACCGCGACCGCTGCCCCCGCCGCCGCGCACGTCAACGCTGACGGCGACCTCGGCATCGGCCTCATCCTCCCGGACGCCGCCGCGACGACCCGTCGCACGACGGCCCCCACCACCTACGCCGGTGGCACCGGCACCACGGAGGCCCCTGTCGCCGCCGAGAAGCCGGTCCGCCAGGCGCGCAAGCGCGCCACGTCCGTGTCGGTCAAGGCCGCCGCGGAAGCAGCAGCGACCGAGGCCCCGACCGAGGCGCCTTCCGCCGAAG
>NZ_JASJVF010000253.1:0-4516 GCF_035019805.1 Cryobacterium sp. 10I1 | reverse complement strand
CGTGTGCGCTGCTCGGCGAGCTGCGCATCGGCGGCGCGCTGGGCCTCGGCCGCGGCCGCCGCACGATCCTTCGCCTCGACGGCGAGGCGGTCGCGTTCCGTCGACGCCACGGCGGCTTGTTCCTCGAGGCTCTGCACGAGATTGCGTTGCGCGAGCGCCCGGTCGCGGATGCCGGAGGTCAGTTCGCTCAGCCGGGTCGAGGTGCTGAGGGCCGACAGCAGGTCGCTCGCCTGGCCCGGAACCAGGAGCAGGGTGGCGACGGCGTCGCTCGCCCCGGAGCGGTACAGCTGCGCACCCAGAAGCCCGAGCTGGACATCCGCTGTCTGGGCCTTCTCGGTCGCGGTCGCGAGCTGGCGCGCGAGGTCCCCGGCGTGCGCAGCGGCCGCGCGTGATTCTGTGTCGGCGGTGGCGGATGCCGCGCTCGCGGTGATCGCCGCGTCTCCGAGCGTCGCGGCCTGGGTTTCGAGCCCGGTCAGCAGGGTGCCGATCCGGGTCACCTCCGCCTCGGTCGCAGCGGTCGAGGCGCGGGCGGCCTCGACGTCGGCCCAGCTCGGATAGTCGTCGGCCTGGGCGGGAATGGCGACGGTCACGGACGCACCGAGCAGCGCGATGACGGCCGCCATCACGCTCCATGCCCGCACTCTCGATCGCACCTGTCTCCGCCCGCCGTCTACCGAGTGTAGTTCGCGGTCCTTGGACTGTCCCGGCCGGATTCCCGGGCGGATTCCCGCGCGGCGACATCGGGAGGCCGGGTCCGGGCATCCGCCGGAACAGCCCGCATCAGGTCGCGGTCCGGGCCAGTCGAGGGCGGAGGGCGGCGAGGATCCGGGTCAGGTCCAGCGAAATCGCGGTCGCGGCGCCCATCGCCGTCGCGGGAGTGGCGTCGTGCCGGGTGTCCAACTCGGCCGTCAGCTGGGCCACGGCGGTCTCGGCCGTCTCGAATGCGCCAGAGTCCGTCAGGACGGCGTCTCCGTCCCGGCCGGACTCCCACTCGGTCAGCACTGCGGCGACCGCGAGCAGGGCCCGGGCGAGTGGCGGCCTGAGCTCTGGATGCAGTTCGAGGGCGATCGGAGCCCCCCAGGCGACCCCGGCGAGTACATCGGTGAGGTCGCGCACGTGGAACGTGACGGTCTCGAGCGCGGCGAGGTCGTCCCGGTCACTGGCCAGGTCGCGCCGGTGGATGCGGGCCCGAGGGTTGCCCTTGCGGCTGTCTTCCGCGTGGAACAGGGCATCGTGAACGTCGCGCACGAGTCTGATGAGTTCGTCGCCGCGGCTCGCCCAGTCGTCGCGCTCGGGCGGCCAGTTCTCGGTGAGGGCCTCGGCCAGGTCGGAGAGGTGGCCGGCGAGCCTGCCGCGGTAGTGCGACAACTGGCGGCCGACCGCGTCGAGGGTCAGGGGCGGCAGGATCAGGAGGTTCACGGCAAGGCCGATCACGATGCCCAGGGACACCTGCTCGAGGTAACCGATCGAGTACCCGTCCGCATTCGGTCCCCCGATGATGAGCACGAACAGGGCCGTCACCGGGATGTACTCCCGGTTCGCGCCGAACACCCCTGTCGCGGCGACGAGCGCGCCCACACCGACGGCCAGCGATATGGTCAGCACGTTCGGACCGCTCACGAGCAGCACCGCACCCGCGAGCACGATCGCGACGAAGAGGCCGCCGAGGGTCTGCAGTGAGTTTCGAACCGAACTCATCAGCGTCGGGTACATGCTGACGAGCGCTCCGAGCGGCGCGTAATAGGGATACTCGTTTGCGACCCCCGGCAGGTATCCGGCGACCGTCCACGCGATGGCCACGGCGAGGGCGGCCTTCGCCGCGGCCAGCAGCCGAGCCGCGGTCAGCTGCGATCCCACCCACCGGGGCGCGTGCCGCACGGTCCGCCGTACGCCCGATCGCGTCATCTCCGTCTCCTTCTGTCACGACACGGTACCTCCCGAACCGGTTCTTCTGCCGGTAGGCGACCGAACCCGGGGTGCCCCGAAACTGGTCCGTGACTTTTGGGGGACTATCCGGTAACGTTGACAGGTCGGCTCTTGACACCGTGTGAATTTGTATGCGCGGATGGGTTTGTAAGTCAGGATGGGCCGGTTTCCCAGTAATCCGCTGGTGAAAAATCACTGTATGTGAACGGCCCCGGCCATAGACTGCCCGGGTTCTCAGGTTGCGATGCATGTGCGTCGTTGTTCTGCCATGTACCCAATACAACCCAGGAATTTTCTATGCCTACGAGCAACAATCCGGCTGTCAGCCGATCCAACAAGAACTTCGACCCGAAGTACGCCGCCAAGGGCGGACCCTCCCGCGGAGGATCCAACAACGGCAGCAAGAGCCCGGGCCACCGCGGCTATCAGGCCGATGCGGGCGCCCCCAAGAAGGCCCGCTGGAACGCCGGCGAACGCGCCGACCGCGCCGCAGGACGCCCCACCAACGACCGCCCGGCCTACGGTGACCGTCCGGCCCGCAGCAATGACCGTCCCGCCTATGGCGACCGTCCCGCCCGCGGCAACGACCGCCCGTCGTACAACAACGACCGTCCGTCGTACAACGGCGCCTCGCGCACCGATCGCCCGACGCACAGCAATACCGATCGCCCCACGTACAACGCCCGCTCTGAGCGTCCGTCGTACAACAGCGACCGTCCCCGCACCGACCGTCCGTCGTACAACAACGACCGTCCGTCCTACGGCGACCGCGCCCCGCGCACCGACCGTCCGGCGTATAACAAGGACCGTCCCTCCTACGGTGACCGTCCGGCCCGCACGGATCGTCCGGCGTACAACAACGACCGTCCCCGCACGGACCGTCCGACCTATAACCACGACCGCCCGTCCTACGGTGACCGTCCGGCCCGCACGGACCGTCCGGCCTACAACAACGACCGTCCCCGTACCGACCGTCCGGCCTACAACAACGACCGCCCGTCCTACGGCGACCGTGCAGCCCGCACCGAGCGTCCCTCCTACGGTGACCGTCCGGCCCGCACTGAGCGTCCCTCGTACGGCGACCGTCCCGAGCGTTCGCACTCCGACCGCCCGTCCTACGGCGACCGTCCGGCCCGCACTGAGCGTCCCTCCTACGGCGACCGCCCCGACCGTGCGGCTCGCACCGAGCGTCCCTCGTACGGCGACCGCCCGGACCGTTCGCACTCCGACCGCAGCAACCGTTCCGCGCACGACGACGGCGGCCACTCCAGCAACTTCTACCCGAGCCGCGACACCAAGGCGCACTTCGCCGCCGGTGACGACGTCGTTCTCGAGCGCCTCGAAGCCATCGCGACGACGGCTGCCGAAGTTGTCGGCGTGACCTTCGGCGACCTGGGCCTGGGCGAGAACATCGTCCGCGAGCTCGGCGCCCTCGGTGCCGCCAGCCCGTTCCCGATCCAGGCCGCGACCATCCCGGACGTGCTCGCCGGGCGCGACGTGCTCGGCCGTGGCAAGACCGGCTCCGGCAAGACGATCGCCTTCGGCGCTCCCCTCGTGGAGAAGCTGATGGAGAACAACGGCGCCAAGGACCGCAAGATGGCCCGCAAGCCCCGCGCGCTCATCCTGGCCCCGACCCGCGAGCTCGCGCTGCAGATCGACCGTACCGTGCAGCCCATCGCCCGCAGCGTCGGCCTCTTCACCACCCAGATCTACGGCGGCGTTCCGCAGTACCGCCAGGTCAGCGCCCTCCAGCGCGGCGTGGACATCATCATCGGCACCGCCGGCCGCATCGAGGACCTCATCGAACAGGGTCGCCTCGACCTCAGCGAGGTCGTCGTCACCGTCCTCGACGAAGCCGACTACATGTGCGACCTGGGCTTCCTCGAGCCCGTCCAGCGCATCCTGCGCCAGACCAAGAAGGGCGGCCAGAAGCTGCTCTTCTCGGCAACCCTCGACAAGGGCGTCGCCTCGCTCGTCAAGGAGTTCCTGACGAACCCGGCCGTCCACGAGGTCGCCGGTGAAGACCAGGCCTCCTCCACGATCGACCACAAGGTCCTCGTCATCGAGCACCGCGACAAGAGCGCCATCATCGGCCAGCTCGTCGACCGCCAGGGCAAGACGCTGATCTTCTCCCGCACCCGTGCGTACGCCGAGCAGCTCGCCGAGCAGCTCGAAGACGCCGGCGTGAAGGCGACGAGCCTGCACGGCGACCTGAACCAGGCCCGCCGTACCCGCAACCTGCAGATGCTGACCAGCGGTCGCGTCAACGTGCTGGTGGCAACGGATGTCGCGGCCCGCGGCATCCACGTGGACGACATCGACCTGGTCATCCAGGCCGACGCCCCCGACGAGTACAAGACCTACCTGCACCGCTCCGGTCGTACCGGCCGTGCAGGCAAGTCCGGCACCGTCGTCACGCTGATCCCGAAGCAGCGTCGTCGCCGCATGGACGAGCTCCTCGAGCGCGCCGACATCGAAGCCAGCTTCATGAACGCCGCCCCCGGCGACGCAGCCGTCCGCGAGCTCGCCGGCCTGTAACACCCGCTCCACTCGCACCACCCGCAGGGCACTCACCATCCGGTGGGTGCCC
>NZ_JASJVF010000252.1:0-4534 GCF_035019805.1 Cryobacterium sp. 10I1 | reverse complement strand
GTGCGCGCCTCGGATATCTCGGCGTCCGCGGAGTCGAGTGCGGCGCTGAGGGTCGCATAGCCGATGTGGAGCTGGTCCTCTCCGGTCTCGATCGCGTCGAGGAGCTTGCCGGCATGGAAGAGCCCGAGCTCCGCTGCCGAGAGCTCATCGCCGATCGGGTAGCCGGGGACGGCCGCGAGATGAGCGGCGGCGGCATCCGTGGCCTGTTTCGCCTGTCCGAGGGCTGTGCGGGCCTCGGCCACGTTGCCGCTGAACGCGGCGAGCGCGGTGGGGGCGTAACTGAGCCGGAGCCTGTCGATACTCGCCGCGCCCGCTGCGACCCGATCGGTCACCCGATCCACGCGCCGGGTGAGCTGCTCGAGGAGGAGCGGGGCGTCGCGCTCGCGGCCTCGGCGGGCGGTGAAGGCGCGGTCCTGTTCGGCGAGGCGGGTCGTCGCCTCAGCGGCGAGCGCGATGATCTGCTCGGTCCAGCGTCGGCGTTCGGACTCGGTGTCCGGAACACTGTCGTCGAGCTTCTGCTGCAGGGCGAAGGCATCGCGCAGCTGGCGGCGGGAGATTTCGAGGGCCGCGGCGAAGTCCCGGGTCGCCGCCTCGCCGAACTGGGCGACCGCGAACCCGAGTTCGTCGGTCGCGGCGCCGACCTGGTCATCGGCCCGCACCAGGGAGATCGCTGCGGCGCGTGCGCGTTCGGCGACCACCGCAGCTTCGGCCTGTTCGCGGTCGCGGCGACGACGACGAGCGGATGCGACGACGAGGGTCACCCCGAGGACCACGAACGCGAGAAGTATGGCCGAGGGCACCCACCAGAGATCGCCAGTCATAGCCGCGAGTCTAATCAACGCGGCTGGGGCGAGCGGGAGCACCCGTGAACATGCCGTGCCGGCGCCTACATGCGGCGCATCTGCCGCCGGATCACGTCGTAGTCGTGCCGGGAGATCTCGAGCAGCCCCCGGCGGAGCTGGTAGCCCCAGTCGGGATCCTCCCGGGTGAACTCGAGCACGTTCAGGAGCGGGCGGATCGACGTGCTGACGGCATCCGTGTCGTAGTCGATGCGCCGCCGCCACGGCACATAGGTGCCGGAGGGCGTCTCCGGGCTCCGGAATTCGTACGCGTTCCCCTCGGCGACGAACCCGATCGCGGTGAACTCGCGCAGCAGCTCGCCCTCGACGGCGGTCTTCGGCGAGTAGTACACGACGCCGTCGCTCTCCCGCATGCCCTCGAGCGTGGTGCGCAGCCGGTAGCCGGCCTGCGCGAAGCCCATGGCGACGCCCCGCTGCACGTTATCGCGCTGCGCGACCCCGAGCCAGTACCGAATTGCCACTCCTCAGTTGTACTGCATGCCCCAGCGCCACAGACTGGGGGCATGCGTGTTCTCCTGAAAGAAATCCTCGATTGCCCGCCGGATGCCGCGTGGCGCGCCCTGCAGAGCCCCGCCGTCTTCCGCGAGGTGAGTTCGCCCCTCATCAGCGTGGAGTCGCTCGAGGCCGACGGCTTCCCCTCGATCTGGGAGCCCGGCGAGCACCCGGTCGAGCTGAGCGCGCTCGGCCTCCTGCCGATGGGCAAGCAGGTGATCCGGCTGCAGATGTCTACCGAGCGGCGCGACGGCGTGCGCATCGTGCGCGACACCGGCCGGGGCGTCTCCGGCGCCCTCGAGGCCGTGACGCTCTGGGACCACCGGATGGCGGTGTCGGCAGACCCGGCCGGCACCGGCAAGACGCTCTACCGCGACCAGCTCGTCTTCCGCACCGGCGCGCTCACCCTGCCGAGCTGGCCGGTGTTCTGGGCGATGTGGCAGTGGCGGATGCTGCAGCTCAAGCGGCTGGCCCCGACCTGGCGTTTCGACGTGGGCGTCGACGCGGTCGACGCCGCATCCGCTGCCCCTGACGAATCCGACGGGGATTCTGCGCCGACGGAGGTGTCGGCATGAGTTCGACGCTGGGCGCCCTGCAGCTCGCCGACTGGCGCCGCCGCGTGACCGGACTGTATGCGGGCGTGCGCCAGCTGAGCGTGCAGAACCCTGCGGCGGGGCACGAGCTCTGGCGGAGCGGGCGCGACGACCTGTTCGCGGGGCATCCGTCGTCTCCGCTGCTGCCCGACGATCGGTCCGCGTTCACGGGGCTCACAGTCGCGCCGTACGACCCGGACTGGCGTTTCGAGGTCGAGGTGCACCGGGCGCCGGAGCCGCACCGGATCGCGGTCGAGACCGGGACGGACGGCACCGTGCCGTTCGACCTGGTCGGCATCGTGCGGCTGCCCTACCTCGGCCCGATCGACCTGTGGCGACTGGGCAGCTACGGCGGCGGCCTGTTCCTGCCGCTCAAGGACGGTCTCGCCGGACGACCCGGCGGAACCTACGGCGGCGGGCGCTACCTGCTCGACACGATCAAGGGTGCAGACCTCGGACCGGGGGTCGGCGACGACACCCTGATCCTCGACTTCAATTTCGCATACAACCCGTCCTGCGCCTACGACCCGATGTGGGCGTGCCCGCTCGCGCAAGCCGGCAACACGGTCGCGGTGGACGTACCCGTCGGCGAGTTCTACACCGGCGACCGCGACTAGAACGCACCGAGCGGGGGTTCCTCGGAGGGTGCTTGACAGCATCCGCTAGACTGAAACCACTTGCGAATGCATCGCTGCGCTCGCTGCGTCGTAGAACGCCCTCTTCTTGTTGCGGCGGCACACCTGCCTGGTGGGCCGAGCGCATATTGCGAATGAACATTCTTACGGCGAACGGATGTGCCCATTGGCACCTTCGCCATGTGAATCCTCCTGGCTCCGAAGCCTGCATTCCCTCACTCGGGGTGCGCACACGGTTCGATGGAGGGCTCTGATGCCTGAAAGGCACCACTTTGTCTGAAACTTCCTTCGGCGCGCTTGGCGTGCCGGCTCCCCTCGTTGCCGTCCTCACGGCGCAGGGAATCGACAGCCCCTTCCCGATCCAGGTCGACACCCTCCCCGACACCCTCAAGGGCCGGGACGTGCTCGGTCGCGGCAAGACCGGCTCCGGCAAGACCCTCGCGTTCGCCATCCCGATGGCCGCGCGCCTCGGCGGCAAGCTCGCCGGCGGCAAGCGTCGCCCGGGCCGCCCGCTCGGCCTGATCCTCGCGCCGACCCGCGAGCTCGCCACCCAGATCACCACCGCACTGACCCCCTTCGCCGAGGCGTACGGCCTCAACACGACCACCATCTTCGGCGGCGTCTCCCAGGGCCGTCAGGTCTCCGCGCTCAAGGCCGGCGTCGACATCGTCGTCGCCTGCCCCGGACGCCTCGAAGACCTGATGAAGCAGGGCTACGTCAACCTCGACTCCGTCGAGATCACCGTGCTCGACGAGGCCGACCACATGGCCGACCTCGGCTTCCTCCCCGTCGTCACCCGCATCCTCGACAAGACGCCGAACGGCGGCCAGCGCCTGCTGTTCTCGGCCACCCTGGACAACGGCGTCGACAAGATCGTCCGCAAGTTCCTCCACAACGAGGTCCTGCACTCGGTCGACGACTCGAACAGCATCGTCTCCGCGATGACGCACCACGTCTTCGAGATCGACAACGCCGAACAGAAGAAGGCCCTGATCGAGAAGCTGGCCTCCGGAACCGGACGCCGCATCCTCTTCATGCGCACCAAGCACCACGCCAAGAAGCTCGCCAAGGCGCTCACCGAGGCGGGCATCCCCTCGGTCGACCTGCACGGCAACCTCTCGCAGGTCGCCCGTGACCGCAACCTCGCCGCGTTCAGCAACGGTGACGTGAGCGTGCTCGTCGCAACGGATGTCGCCGCTCGCGGCGTGCACGTCGACGACATCGAACTCGTCATCCACGTCGACCCGCCGGCAGAGCACAAGGCGTACACGCACCGCTCCGGCCGCACCGCCCGGGCCGGGCACGCCGGTGACGTCGTCACCCTCGTGCTCCCGGAGCAGCGTCGCGACACCGCAGACCTGCTGCGCAAGGCCGCCATCAAGGTGACCCCGCAGCGGGTGACCGCGGACTCCCCCGCCGTCGCCGCCCTCGTCGGCGAGGTCGCCGCATACGTCAAGCCGGCGTCGCGCACCGAGCAGCCGCAGCAGCAGCGCCAGTCCCAGGGCGGTCGCTCGCAGGGCGGTCGCTCGCAGGGCGGCCGTTCCGAAGGCGGTCGCTCGCAGGGCGGCCGTTCCGAGGGTGGTCGCTCGCAGGGCGGTCGTTCCTCGTCCTCAGACGGCGGACGCTCGCAGGGCGGCAGCCGTTCCTACGCCTCCTCGTCGTCATCCGACACCTCGCGCTCGTCCGACGGGCAGCGCTCGCGCGGCCGTGACGACCGCGAAGGCGCCAGCACCGCGCCCGTTCGCGGCAACCGCGGCAGCCGCAGCAACGACGCCGCCTCGGCCGGCGGAGCACGCCAGGAGCACTCTGGCCGCCCGGCGGCATCCGGTCGCAGCCACGCCCCGCAGGGCTCCGGTCGCTCCGGCGGCATCCAGGTCGGCGGACTCGTCCGCGGATCCGGCTCGGGAGCCGGCGGCGCCCGTCGCTCGGCGCCGCGCCGCGCGCAGGGCTAAGC
>NZ_JASJVF010000251.1:0-4601 GCF_035019805.1 Cryobacterium sp. 10I1 | reverse complement strand
CCGGGGCGCGCGGCGACGCCTGGTGGCGCGAGATGAGCGCCGCGGAGAAGGTGGCGTGGCAGGAGCGGCAGGCGCAGCTCCTCGCGGACTGGCGCGCGGCGGCCGCCGGAGTCTCCGGTGCCTCCGGAGCCTCCGGAGCATCGGGCCGGCTCGACCCGGCGGGAGCCGAGGCCCAGGCCCTCGCGCAGCGGCAGTTCGACTGGTTGCGGGCCATCCCGGGCACCCCCGGCGGAGGGCCGGGCGGCGCGGGACCCTCGAAGGAGTACTTCACGGGCCTCGGCGAGATGTATGTCTCCGACGAGCGCTTCGCCGCGAACTACGGCGGCCCTGCCGGGGCGGCCTTCGTCCGCGCGGCCCTCCTGGCCTACGCCGACCGCAACCTCTAGCGCGCGTCGGCCAGGGTCGAAGCGGGCGAGGGCGTCCGAGGCGCGGGGAGCGGCAGCGCGAGGCGGGGGATGGTCCACTGGCAGAGCGGGCCGACGAGCGCCGCGAACAGCACGGTCCCGATGCCGACGTTGCCGCCGAGCACCCAGCCGAGCGCGAGCACGGTGCCCTCGATGCCGGTGCGCACGATCCAGATCGGCCAGCCGGTGCGCCGGTGCAGGCCGGTCATCAGGCCGTCGCGGGGTCCGGGGCCGAGGTGCGCCCCGATGTAGAGGCCGGTCGCGACGGCGAGCAGCAGCACGCCTGCCGCGAAGAGCAGCGCGCGCAGCCACAGGTCGAGGCCGGCGGGCACCAGCCAGAGGCCGACATCCACCGACGGGCCGACGAGGAGCGCGTTGATCACGGTGCCGACGCCCGGCTTCTGGCGCAGCGGGATCCAGAACAGCAGCACGACGCCGCTCAGGATGACGGTCAGCAGGCCGAACCCGAGGTGGGTGTGGCCGTCGATGCCCTGGGTGAGCACGTCCCAGGGAGCGACGCCGATCGCGCCGCGCACCATCAGCGCGATCGCGATGCCGTACAGGAAGAGGCCAATAAGCAGCTGAATGAGACGACGGGTCATGGAAACCAATCCAATTGCACGAGTGGACTGTTATCAAGTAGCCAATCTGTCTAGAGTGGCCTCATGTCGGACACCCAGCTCAGCGCCCGTGCCCTCGAGTCGAAGCTCGGCGAGTGGCGCACCGGCGGGAGTGCCTACCGGGGGCTCGCCGATCGCATCCGCTTGCTCGCCCTCGACGGCCGCCTGACCGCCGGCACCCGCCTGCCCGCCGAACGCGAGTTGGGCGTGCGCCTCGGGCTGAGCCGCACGACTGTGACGGCCGCCTACCGCGAGCTGCGCGCCGCGGGGCTGCTCTCGAGCGTGCGCGGTTCGGGCAGCGTGGTGCGGCTGCCGGGCTCCGGCGCGGCGGCCGGCCCTGGCTCAGGGAGCGCGTCGGGCGACAGCGGCGTCCTCGATCTCAGCAAGGCGACGATGTCGGCCCTCGGCGGGCTGGCGGATGTCGCCGCGCGGGCAGCAGAGGACCTCTCGCGTCACCTGAACGGTCCGGGCTTCGATCCGGTCGGCATCCCGGAGTTGCGCGCCGCGATCGCCGAACGCTACCGGGAGCGGGGGCTCCCGACCGACCCGGACCAGATCATGGTGACGATCGGAGCCCAGCACGCGATCTCGCTGCTCGCCCGGGTGTTCGTCAGCCGCGGCGACCGGGTGCTGATCGAACAGCCGAGCTACCCGCACGCGGTTGAGGCGCTCAGCGCGGCCGGGGCGCGGTTCGTGCCGGTGAGCGTGACGGCGCGCGTGGGCGACGGCTCGTCCGGCTGGGACGAGCCCGCCCTGCTCCAGGCCCTCCGGGGCAGCAATCCCGTGCTCGGCTACCTGATGCCCGACTTCCACAACCCGACCGGGCAGACGATGCCCACCGAGCAACGGACCCGCGTCATCGAGGCCGCCGCCCGGCAGGGCACGGTCCTCATCGCGGACGAGACCATGGGAGAGCTCAGCATCGACCGGACCGACGATTTCATGCCGTTCGCGGCATACGCGCAGGGCGAGCCGGGAAATGCAGGAATGAACGGCTATGGAAGCGGGTCTGGCGCCGGCGTCCCCGCCACGGTCGTCACGGTCGGCTCGGTGGGCAAGACCATCTGGGGCGGCCTGCGCATCGGTTGGATCAGGGCGGAGCCCGCGCTGATCCGCCGGCTGGTTGCCGCGCGCACGGCAACGGACATGGGCACGCCGATCCTCGAGCAACTCATCGTCACCCGGATGCTCCCGGAGATGCCGGCGATTCTCGAGCGCCGCAGCCGCGAGCTCCGGGCCGGGCGCGACCACCTCGAGGCGCTCCTCGCCGAGCGCTTCCCCGAGTGGACCGTGCCGCACGTCGACGGCGGCCTCACGGCGTGGGTCAACCTCGGGCGACCCGTGAGCTCCCAGCTCGCGCTCGCCGCGCGCAACCACGGCCTTCTCGTGCCGGCCGGTCCCCGCTTCGGCGTCGACGGCGCCTTCGAGCGCTTCCTGCGGGTCCCGTTCTGCCACGGGGCGTTCGAGATGGAATGCGCTGTGGACGCACTGGGCCTGGCCTGGGGGACGCTGCTGCGGCATCCGCTGCCCGACACCGGGTACCTCGCCGACGTCGTCTGACTCCGAGGCGCCATTCCGCGCCGAACCGGGGGTGCGAAACGCAACACGGGCGTCACACGGCGATGCGATACTGAGCCATGCATTTTCTCGCCGTGCTGAGCATGAAGAACAGGGCCCTGATCGCCCTGATCACGATCGTCGCCGCCATCTTCGGCAGCCTCGCCCTCACGAGCCTCAAGCAGGAACTCATCCCCTCCCTGCAGCTGCCGCAGTTGCTCGTCTCCACGAGCTACCCCGGCGCCTCGCCCGAGGTCGTCAACGACGACGTCTCGACGCCGATCGAGACCGCCATCCAGGGCATCGCGGGCCTCGAATCCACCTCGACGACGAGCAGCACGAACTCCTCGCTCGTGAGCGCGACGTTCACGTACGGCACAGACCTCGTCAAGGCAGAATCCCGCATCAGCCAGGCGATCAACCGCATCAAGACCCGGCTGCCCGACAACCTCGACCCGCAGGTGATCAGCGGCAGCATCGACGACTTCCCGGTCATCTCCCTCGCTGTCTCCGGCGGCGACCAGGCCACCCTCGCCGACGACCTCAAGCGCAGCGTGCTCGGCGACATCCGTGACGTGTCCGGGGTGCGCGAGGCCGCGCTCGTCGGCGATGTCGGCCGCCGGGTGACCATCACAGCGGATGCCGCGGCCCTGGCCGCCCGCGGCCTCAGCACGCAGGCCATCCGTTCGGCCCTGCAGCAGAACGGCGCGCTCATCCCCGCCGGCTCGCTCACCGAGGGCGACAAGACCCTGTCGGTCCAGGCCGGCGGCAAGCTCACCTCCGCCGCGGACATCGCCGCCCTGCCCCTGCTCGCGACCGGCGCCGGCACCGCCCCTGGCGCCGCTCCGGCCACCCCGCCCACGATCGGCGACGTCGCCACCGTCGTGCTCGGTGAGAACCCCGTCGCGAGCATCTCCCGCGTCAACGGCCAGCCGGCCCTCACGATCGCGGTCACGAAGGTGCCCGCCGCCAACACGGTCGACGTATCGACGGCCGTGCGCGCGATCCTGCCGAGGCTTCAGGATGCCGTCCCCGGCACGACCTTCACCGTCGTCTTCGACCAGGCCCCGTTCATCCAGGAGTCGATCAACTCGCTCACCCAGGAGGGCATCCTCGGGCTCGTCTTCGCCGTGCTCGTGATCCTCGTCTTCCTGCTCTCGGTGCGTGCCACGCTCGTCACGGCGATCTCGATCCCGACCTCCGTGCTGATCACCTTCATCGGCCTGCAGGGCGTCGGGTACTCGCTCAACATCCTCACGCTCGGCGCGCTGACCATCGCGATCGGCCGTGTCGTGGACGACTCGATCGTCGTGATCGAGAACATCAAGCGCCACCTCGTGCCCGGGGTGGACCGTTCCGAGACCATCGTCGCGGCCGTGCGCGAGGTCGCCGGCGCGATCACCGCGTCGACGATCACGACCGTCACGGTCTTCCTGCCGATCGCCTTCGTCGGCGGGTCCACCGGCGAACTCTTCCGCCCCTTCGCCCTCACCGTCACGATCGCGCTGCTCGCCTCCCTGCTCGTCTCGCTCACGATCGTGCCCGTACTCGCCTACTGGTTCCTGCGCGCCCCGAGCCCGAGGCCCGCCAGGCCCGCGAAGCCTGCCAAGGCGCCGAATTCTGCTCAGCCGGGTAAGGCTCCCGAGACCGCCCCGGTCCTCGTGACAACGGATGCCGCCGCGTTCGCGGTCGCCGACCCGACCGGCCCCGGCGCGCTCGCGGCCGAGTCCGCGCAAACAACGACCGTCGCCGACGCGGCCGCGGACCACCTTGGCGGGTCCGCACCCGCGGCGACCCCCGCTACCCCTACCGCTGCGGCCGCCGCGTCCCGGCGGACCCGGCGCGCGGCATCCGCCCCCGCGGACGCGATCGTCGAGGAGCCGAGCCGCCTGCAGACCGGGTACCTGCCGATCATCCGCTGGACGCTCCGGCACGCCGTCGCCACCCTGCTGCTCTCCGTGCTCGTACTCGGCGGAACGGTCGCGATCATCCCGTTCATGAAGGTCAACTTCCTCGGCTC
>NZ_JASJVF010000250.1:0-4620 GCF_035019805.1 Cryobacterium sp. 10I1 | reverse complement strand
TTGCACCACTGTGTGTAAGACCTTTCGATTGGGAGACGGTACTGCCCGGGCTGTGGGATCAGACGTTGCCGACGACGACGTCGGGAACGGCCCGGCCTTCGAGCAGTCGGTAATTGGCGCCGACGATAGCCAATGTACCCGCTGCGACGGCGTCGCTGATCAACTCGGACTGTTCCAGGAGCTCGGTCACGGTGTCGCGCAGGTGTTCTCTGCCGACCATGAGTGCATCGATGCTCCCGGGTTCGGTCAGCGTCGCATCCGTCGCCGCGACCACCCGGTGCACGGCGGGCACGATCTTCTCAATGATCCGGCCGATGTGCACGGGCAGGGGAGCCGCCCCGGGCGCCTGCGCGTCAACGGCGGCCTGGACCGCGCCGCAGCCGTCGTGGCCGAGCACGAGGATGAGCGGGACCTTGAGCACGGCGACCGCGTACTCGAGGGAGCCGAGCACGGAATCGGAGATGACCTGCCCGGCGTTCCGCACGACGAAAAGGTCGCCGAGGCCCATGTCGAAGATGATCTCGGCGGCGAGACGCGAGTCGCTGCACCCGAAGAGGGCCGCGGCCGGGGTCTGCGCGGTCGCGAGCTCGGTGCGCCGGTCGACGTCCTGGCGCGGATGCTGCGGCTCGCCGTCCACGAATCGCTGGTTGCCGCGCTGCAGCCGGCTCCACACCGCTGCCGGGCCCACGGCGTCGCCCGGGGCCGCAGCCTGGCTGATGAGCACGTCTTTGCCCCGTCCGGTCACTGGGTCACCGCCTGTCCGTTGGCACTGATCTGGGCGGCGATCGCGGTCGCGACCGCCGCGAATTCGTCTTCGTCTGCCGTTCCGACGAGCAGGTAGCTGCTCGTCCCTGCGCTCGTCACGAGGGCGTATTCGAAGTTGCCGCGGTCCTTCTCGGCCGCCGGGTTCCGGTAGACGTCCCAGGTGACTCCTGCGAGGGTGAGCGTCTGGGCTGCGGGGGCGTCGTTCAACTGCTGCCCGATCCAGGTCGGATTCGCGCCGAGGGCCTGGGTGAGGCCGATGAACTCGTTGCGGGGGGTCAGCAGGCCGATGTACCAGGACGGGATCTTGTCTGTGCCTCCGAGACGCCACTGGGCGGCATTCGCCCGCCAGCCATCCGGGAGCTCAGGGACCACAAGCGGCTCGTCGATCCCGACCTGCACCTGGCTCGCGACGGCGGCGAAATCGACGGTGCGGTCGACGGGCCCGTCGCTGCGCGGGACGAGGAGGACGAGAACGAAGACCGCACCGAGGGTGGCGAGGAGGGACAGGACCAGGTTGTTGACGGTCTTGCGCGACCGGTAGTTCCGCGAGTTCGTCGCGAGGCGGTCCGCCGTCTCCTGGGCGGTCTCAGGCCTGCCGAGCTCGGCGACGACCCGGGGCGGGCGCTTCGTGGTGGTCATTCGGTGCCGGGGCCGGTCGAGGGGGAGGCGGAGTCCAGTTGGCGCGCGCGAGCGGCGTCGAGGCGGGCCTTGGCTCCGATCAGCCATTCCTCACAGCGGCTCGCGAGTTCCTCGCCGCGTTCCCACAGGGCGAGGGACTCTTCGAGGGTCGAAGAGCCCTGTTCGAGGGCGCTCACGACCCGTACGAGTTCGTCCCTGGCCTGCTCGTAGCTCAGGGTGGAGATGTCGGCGGGAGCGGTCATGGCGTCCATTCTATTGAGTCCTGGCTGTCGTCTTCGGCCCGGTGGCCGGGTCAGCTGCCGGGTCCGCGGCCGGGTCTGCGGCCGGCTCGGCGGACGGGCCTGCTGTGGCCGCGAGGGTTCCCGCGCCGAGCGTGATCCTGAGCCGGGTACCGTCCGGAGCATCGGCGGCGGCACGCAGCACGTGGCCGTCCCGCACCTGCACGATCGCGTAACCGCGGTCGAGGGTGCCCTGCGGGGACAGCGTGCGGAGCCTCGTGCGGAGCTCCGTGACGACGCCGGCGGATGCCTCGACGACGCG
Organism: Cryobacterium sp. 10I1; assembly: GCF_035019805.1. Lineage (NCBI taxonomy): Bacteria > Bacillati > Actinomycetota > Actinomycetes > Micrococcales > Microbacteriaceae > Cryobacterium > Cryobacterium sp. 10I1. The sequence goes on along the minus strand of NZ_JASJVF010000250.1, from coordinate 2,676 downwards.
TTCCACTAGCTCCGTTCCCCGGGCGACGTACCGGGTGAGGTCCTCGGCACGGGAATCGACGATCCAGGCCGTGCTGCTGAGCACGGGGCGTGACCGGAGCTGGCCGATCCGGTCGACCTCGGCGGCGAGGATTCCGGTCAGCCGGGTGCCCAACCGGGCCCTGGCCTGCTGGACGCGGTTGAGCTCGTCCGAGACGTCGGGAACGACCCGCTTGGCGGCATCCGTCGGGGTGGAGGCCCGGAGGTCGGCGACCTCGTCGAGCAGGGGCCGGTCGGCCTCGTGGCCGATCGCACTGACCAGGGGGGTGGTGCAGGCCGCCGCGGCGCGGAGCACGCGTTCGTCGCTGAAGCCGAGCAGGTTCTGGAAGTCGCCGCCGCCGCGGGCGACGATGATGACGTCGACGTCGGGGTCGGCATCGAGGCGCTGGATCGCGGCGACGACCTCGGCCACCGAGCGGTCGCCCTGCATGGCCGCGTACGCGAGGTGGAAATCGACGGCGGGCCAGCGCAGCTGGGCGTTGCGGATGACGTCCTTCTCGGCGTCGGAGTCCTTGCCGGTGACGAGGCCGATGCAGTGCGGCAGGAACGGGAGCGGTTTCTTGCGGGAGGCGGCGAAGAGGCCTTCGGCCGCGAGCTGCTTGCGGAGACGCTCGAGGCGTTCGAGCATGTCGCCGAGGCCGACGTGGCGCAGGTCGAAGACCTGCATGGTGAGTGTGCCGCCCTTGACCCAGTAATTCGGCTTGACCAGGGCGATGACGCGGTCGCCCTGCTTAAACTCGTCGCTCAGCCGGGCCTTGACGGACGACCACACGGTGAAGCCGACGGTGGCGTCCTCGCTGAGGTCTTTGAGCTTGCCGTACACATTGCCGCCACTGACGCCCCACTGGGTGATCTCACCCTCGACCCAGGCTGTGCCGAGCCGCTCGATGTAGCCGCGGATCTTGTTCGCCAGCAGGGCGACGGGCCACGGAGCCTCGAGGGTGGGTGGTGCATCGGTCATGAATCGTTCCTCCCACGGCCTGTCCAGCCACGCACCCATAGAATGAGCCGGTGACTATCAGCTCGGATTCAAGCGTTATCGGCCTCGGCATGCCCCGGATTCCCCGGGCACGCAACGTCCTCAAGGATACCCCGGTGGATGGGCCGAAACGGGTGCTGCTCGCTGCCCCGCGCGGCTACTGCGCGGGTGTCGACCGGGCCGTCATCGCGGTCGAGAAGGCGCTCGAGCTGTACGGAGCGCCCGTCTACGTGCGCAAGCAGATCGTGCACAACGTGCACGTCGTCTCCGAACTCGAGAAGCAGGGCGCCATCTTCGTCGACGAGGTCGATGAGGTGCCCCGCGGCTCGCACCTCGTCTTCAGCGCCCATGGAGTGTCGCCGGCCGTCGTCAGCGCGGCCGCTGCGCGGGGGCTGCGCGCGATCGACGCGACCTGCCCGCTCGTCACCAAGGTGCACCGCGAGGCCGTGCGCTTCGCCCGCGATGATTTCGAGATCCTGCTGATCGGCCACGAAGGACATGAAGAGGTCGAGGGCACGGCAGGGGAGGCACCGGAACACACGACCCTCGTGGGCAGCCCGGACGAGGCCGACACGATCGTGGTGCGCAACCCGGAGAAGGTCGTCTGGCTGTCGCAGACCACCCTCAGCGTCGACGAGACCATGGAGACCGTGAGCCGGCTCCGCGCCCGGTTCCCGCTGCTGCAGGATCCGCCGAGCGATGACATCTGCTACGCCACCCAGAACCGGCAGGTGGCGATCAAGAAGATCGCCGAGGCCTCAGACCTCGTGCTCGTCGTCGGTTCGGCGAACTCGTCCAATTCGGTGCGCCTCGTCGAGGTCGCCCTCGAATACGGCGCCCGCGCCGCCTACCGGGTCGACTTCGCGAGCGAGGTCAAGCAGGAGTGGCTCGACGGCGTCGCGACCGTCGGAGTGACGAGCGGGGCATCCGTGCCCGAGGAACTCGTGACCGAACTCCTGCGCGACCTCGCCGGCGCCGGATTCGGTGACGTGCAGGAAGTGAAGACCGCCGAGGAGGACCTGCTGTTCTCGCTCCCGAAGGAACTGCGCAAGGACCTTGCGGGCAACAACGACGCACGGGCCCTCGGCGGGCGAGTGACCCGGGTCGAGTAGCGCCGATCATCGTGGGGCGCCGGTGGGGGGCGCCCGCGTGGATGCCTACGGCTGGCTGTAGAAGTCGATCAGCGTCGGGTCGGTGGTCACGACGACCATCATGAAGGCGAAGATCACCACGAGCGCGATCACCGCGCCGATCACCGGGACGTAGAACGCCCGCTTGCGGCGTGAGATGAGCAGGATCGCCGCGGCGGCGGTGAGCAGCCAGACGATCGCTTCGGTGATTCCGCCCGCCGTGACGAGCCCGGCGACGGAGGAGTCCGGCACGTAGGTACCGAGGTGGGACTGGGTGTAGAGCATCTGGATGGCGTCGGGGAGGGCGTTGAGCACCCCGATCGACATGAAGGTCGCGGCGAGGCCGAGCGCGAGCAGGCCGAGGGTGACCCGCCGGTCCCAGGCGGGAACATCGGGCCTGGCCGGTCCGGTCAGAGTACCAAGCGACGGCGCGGAGACAGCGGAGTTCGGGCCAGCGGTTGGCGAGCGTGGCGTTGTGACGCCCGGATCCCAGCTCCAGCCCTCAGGGGCCAGCTCCCCGTAGCGGGGC
>NZ_JASJVF010000249.1:0-4641 GCF_035019805.1 Cryobacterium sp. 10I1 | reverse complement strand
GCACGAGCGCGTGCACCACGCTCGACGAACTCGCCGGGAGCGGGCTACACCTCAACGCCACGGTCATGGGCTCGCTCGGGACGGCAGGCCCCCTCACCGTTTCGGACGCCTACGACCAGCTGATCGACGTCAGCGTCGATTGGACCGCAGACGGAATGAGCTCATCGAGCGGCCCGCACCCTAGCGCGGACGGGTAGCCCGGGCGCCGAGTGTCGCCACACCCGCCGAGGATCGCCCGTACACCGGGTCGTCTGGGCGGAACCGGCGACACTCGACCGTGGTCGGCCGCGGCGAGGCTCGTCAAGCGGGCGGGTCACACCGTGCCGGTGAGCTCGTGCTCGACGAAGTCCCTGCGGCGGCGTTGCACCCGCATCCAGATGAAGAAGCCCGTGATCGTGAACGCCCCGTAGAACACGTACAGGATCGCCGAGGCGTAGTACCCGGCGCTGACCAGGAGCGGTACCCCGACGATGTCGACCGCGACCCAGATCAGCCAGAACTCGGTCCAGCCCTTGGCCATGCCGTAGGTCGCGAGCAGGGAGCCCGTGAAGATCCAGGCATCAGCCCAGACCGGTTCGAAGGAGCCGAGGGCACGGAAGATCGGGGTGAGCACGAGGGTGCCGGCGACCATGCCGAGGCCGAGCAGGATGCGGGTGCGGTTGCCCGCCCAGTGCGGCACGACCGCGGCGCGAACGGTGGAGTGGCGGCTCCGCGACCACTGGATCCACCCGTAGATCGACACGATGATGAACATCACCTGTCGGCCGGCCTGGCCGAGCAGGTTCACCGGGTTGGGGGTACCGAAGACGGCGCCGAGGAACACCGTGAACAACAGCGCATTGCCCGCCATGCCGACCGGCCACGCCCAGACCTTGCGGCGCATTCCACCGACTGCGCTCAGTATCCCGAACGCGTTGCCGATCACCTCGCGCCAGAGGATGGTCTGCGTGCCGATCTGAAGTTGCGCGTCGAACAGCCACTCAATCGGATTCACAGGTCAACTTCCTCGCCGGGGCTGGTCCCTCCGCCTTCTCCCAACTTACCGCGAACGCTTTCGGGCGGCTTCGGCTCAAGCTCGTCGGCCAGGCGCAGCCCACGCTCTGCCCACCCGATTTCCTGCTCGGCCCGGGCGATGAGCCCCTCGTAGGCGAAGAGCTTGTACGCCGCGATGCGCGGCCGCTCGGACTCCGGGCTGATCAACAGTCTCTGGACGAAGATCGGATGCGTACCGTCCCGGATCGCGGCGAACTGGCCCTGCCACTGCTCGCGCAACCCGGCCCAGTGCCGCACGTGCGCCCGGAGCTGCTCCCGGACCGAGTCCGGGTCGGCCCACTCGAAGTACGCCGCACGCAGGTGCGCCGGGTCTCGCTCCCGCGAGTACTCGACCGGTTCGGCCATCCACGCACGGAACGCCTGCTCACCCAGCGAGGTGATGTGGTAGACCCGCTTCGTCGCCTGGGTCGCCTGGGTACTCCGGGCAACTGCCGTCGCCTCGATCAGTCCCCCGGTTTCCATCCGGCGCAGTTCCGGGTAGATCTGCGAGTCCGGGGCGCTCCAGACGTGCCCGACCGAGCTGTGGAAGGACTTGGCGAGGTCGTAGCCCGTCATGGGCTGCGCCGTCAGGAGCGCGAGGAGGGCGTAGCGCAGGCTCATGGTTTGATTCTGGTCCCTGAAAGGGTCTTGTGGTTTCACTATCGACATAGGTATTGTTGCCCTCCATTGACCTATCGATGTGATGCCAGGTGCATGATGTCCGGACGAAGGAGTCCCGATGAAGGAAACGACCGTCGACAAGATCCTCGGCCACCCGCTCAACGCCTGGTACGTCGCGGCCTGGGACCACGAGGTCAATCGCAAGCCGCTCGCGCGAACCGTCGCTAACCGTCCGCTCGCGCTGTACCGCACCGAGGACGGTGACGCCGTCGCCCTCGCCGACGCGTGCTGGCACCGGCTGGCGCCGCTCTCGATGGGAAAGCTGGAGGGCCGGGACGGCATCCGCTGCCCGTACCACGGCATCCTCTACAATTCGGCGGGCCGCTGCGTCTCGATGCCGGCACAGGAGACCATCAACCCGAGCGCAACGGTCGCGTCCTTCCCCGTCGTGGAACGGTACCGCTACGTCTGGGTGTGGCTCGGCGATGCAGCCCTGGCCGACCCGGAGCTCGTGCCCGACATGCACCAGATGGATGACCCGGAGTGGGCAGGAGACGGCCTGACGATCTCGGTGGACTGCAACTACCAGCTGGTGCTCGACAACCTGATGGACCTGACCCACGAGGAATTCGTGCACAGTTCCTCGATCGGCCAGGAGGCGCTGAGTGAATCCGAGTTCACGGTGCACCATGACGAACGGACCGTCACCGTGGAACGCTGGATGCTCGGCATCGACGCTCCCCCGTTCTGGCTGAAGAACATGCGCGACAAGTTTCCCGGCTTCGAGGGGAAGGTCGACCGCTGGCAGATCATCCACTTCGAATCGCCGACCACGATCAACATCGACGTCGGTGTCGCGCGGGCCGGCACCGGGGCGCCGCAGGGCGATCGAAGCCAGGGCGTCAACGGCTATGTGATGAACACGATCTCGCCCGTCACCGACCGTTCCTCCCGCTACTTTTGGGCGTTCATGCGCAATTACCGGCTCGAAAGCCAGGTGATCACCACCCAGCTGCGCGACGGGGTCTCCGGCGTCTTCAGGGAGGACGAGGACATGCTCGTCGCCCAGCAGGCCGCGATCGACGCAAACCCCGACTACGAGTTCTACAGCCTGAACATCGACGCGGGCGGGATGTGGGTGCGGCGGCTGATCGAACGTCAGCTCGCTGCGGAGGGACGCCTGCCCGCGCCCGTCGCTGCCGGCTGAGTGGCGGCGACGACGATGGCAACGTCCCACGCGGCGGTCTGGCAGCGCGCCACGGTCGTCGACTCGACCGCCCTCACCGACAACATCCGCCGGATCGTGCTCGCGCCCGACCACCCGGCCAAGGTCGACGCCGGCGCACACATCGACGTGCGCGTGCCGATCGGCGGGGTTCTGGACCGCCGGTCGTACTCCGTCGTCGACGCCGGCCCCGACGGCCGGACCCTGGCGATCAGCGTGCTCGACTCTCCGCGGTCCCGCGGCGGCGCGCGGGCGATGCACGCCCTCCGGCCCGGCGACACCGTCGAGATCACCCAGCCGATCGTCGACTTCCCCCTCCGCGTCGGAGCCGCGCACTACGTGCTGCTGGCCGGCGGCATCGGCATCACTGCGGTCATGGGCATGGCGAGGGTGCTCCGGTCGGTCGGCGCCGACTACACGCTCGTCTACGCCGGGCGCAGCCGGCCGGCGCTGGCCTACGTCGAACACGTGCAGAACGCGCACGGCGACCGGCTGAGACTCCACATCACCGACGAAGGCAACCCGCTCGACGTCACCGAGCTCGTCGGCGGGGTCGAACCGGGCACCGAACTCTACCTGTGCGGTCCGATCAGGCTGATGGACGCCGTTCGCCGGGCCTGGATCGAACGCGAGCTCCCCTACCCCGACCTCCGGTTCGAGACCTTCGGCAACAGCGGCTGGTTCGCCCCCGAGGACTTCGTCGTGCGCATACCGCGGATCGGCGCCGAGGTCACCGTCCGGGCGACCGAGACCATGCTCGAGGCGCTCGAGGCCGCTGAGGTCGACCTGATGTTCGACTGCCGCAAGGGTGAGTGCGGACTCTGCGAGGTGCGCGTGCTCGACCTCGACGGAGACATCGACCACCGTGACGTCTTCTACAGCGAGCGCCAGAAGGACTCCCGCGGCACGATGTGCTGCTGCGTCTCCCGAGCCGTCGCCCCGCCCGGCGGCACCGCCGTCGTGACAATCGACATTTCCTGATCCTCCGCACCCCTACCCAACCGCAATCACCCTGAAGGAGAACCGCCCATGACACTCACCGTGAACGAGACCGCGACAACCCTGTTCCTCGACCCCGCGGCGTGGTCGGGGAAGATCTACATCAACGGGGAGTGGGTCGCCGGGTCAGGCGGCGACCTCCCGGTCATCGAGCCGGCGACCGGCGACGAGATCGGCCGGATCGGGATCGCCACCCCCGTCGACGTGGCCAGGGCCGCCGCGGGCGCGGCCGCGGCGCAGAAGGCCTGGGCCGCGACCGCGCACCCGGTGCGCGCCGCCGTGCTGCGCCGGGCCGCCGCGCTCCTGGAGGAACACGCCGACGAGATCATGGACTGGAACGTGCGGGAAGTCGGCGCGGTTCCCGGGCTTGCCGGCTTCGCCCTCCACGTCGGCGCTCAGGAATGCTACGAGGCGGCGGCGTTGCCGTCGCATCCGCTCGGCCAGGTACTCTCGAGCGAGGAGCCGAGGATCTCCATCGCCCAGCGGGTGCCCGTCGGCGTCGTCGGAGTCGTGTCGCCGTTCAACGTGCCGATCATCCTCGGCATCCGCGCGGTGGCGCCGGCGCTCGCGCTGGGCAATGCGGTCGTGCTCAAGCCGGACCCGCGCACCGCTGTGACCGGCGGCGTGATGATGGTGCGCATCTTCGAGGAGGCCGGCCTGCCCGCCGGGCTCCTGCAGCTGGTGACCGGCGGCGCCGATGTCGGCGAGGCCATCGTCACCGACCCGAACGTGCGGGTGATCGCGTTCACCGGCTCGACCAGGGC
>NZ_JASJVF010000248.1:0-4659 GCF_035019805.1 Cryobacterium sp. 10I1 | reverse complement strand
GCGTCGATCGTGGCGGGACCGCTGTTGTCGAGCGCAGCCGTCACCCGGGGCACGAGCGCGCGCACCCGGTCGGCGAGACCGGGGCCGTATACGACGGGGATGACGCCGAGACTCCGGAGGAAATCGTGGTTGGCCGGGCTCGCGGTTCCGACAACGGTCGCGCCGGTGCGTACGGCGAGCTGCGCGGCGAGGACGCCGACTCCCCCGGCGGCCGCACTCACGAGCACCGTGTCGTCTCGGGTCAGCGCCAGCGAGCGCACCGACGCCGTCGCGGTGCGGCCCGCGATATCGAGGGCCCCGGCAGGGACGAAACCGAGCGCATCCGGTTTACGGATGACGGCGGATGCTTCGACGACGAGCCAGTCGGCCTGGGCGAACATCCGCGAGCCGCCGAGCACGGCGTCGCCGACGGCCCAGCTCGTCACGCCGGCACCGAGTTCGTCGATGACGCCGGAGAAATCATTCCCGTTGCCGCTCGGCAGGACGACACTGTACGCGCCGGCGGCCGGACCGCCGCGGAGGATCTTCCAGTCCACGGGATTGAGCCCCGCGGCGTGCACCCGCACCCGCACCTGGCCGCGGCCGGGGGCAGGCGGATCGCCGGTGATCACCCGCAGGACTTCCGGGCCGCCGAATTCGGAGAAACGCACGAAACGAGCCATGCGCCCAGCCTATTCAGGGCGCGCAAGACCCGGCACCCCTCGGATGCGGCGGCGCTCGCGGCCGGGCTTCCGCTGCCCGCGAACGGCCGGGCCCCGCCGGCTCTTCTCCGGTCCCGTCGGCATGTTCGTCTGGAATACACCGGCCGTTCAAGGTCGGCTGGTCGAATATTCGGAGTAGAGTCAGTCGACTCAACGATGAGTGCAAACAGTCCCGACGAATGGAAAGTTCATTTGAACCTGCGAACGGCCGAATACCCTAGGCCGGACTATTTCCTGCTCCACCTCAGCGATACCCATGTTCTGGCCGATGGCGGCAGGCTCTACGACCAGGTCGACAGCGCCCGGCACCTCGCCGAACTCTTCGCCGAGGTCGAGGCATCCTCTGGCCGTCCCGACGCCATCATTATCACCGGCGACCTGGCCGACAAGGGCGAACCGGATGCCTACGCCCTCGTCCGCAGCATCGTCGAGCCGGCCGCCGCCCGCCTCGGCGCCCGGGTGATCTGGGTGATGGGCAACCACGACGACCGCTCGGCCTTCCGCGCGGAACTCCTCGGCCAGCCCTCGTCGACAGCACCGATCGACCGCGTCGACTACATCGGCGGCCTCCGCATCATCACGCTCGACACCTCGGTGCCCCACCAGCACTTCGGCACGGTCACCGACGCCCAGCTCGCCTGGCTCACCGAGGAACTCCGCGTTCCCGCTCCCGACGGCACCATTCTCGCAATGCACCACCCGCCCGTTCCGAGCGTGCTCGACCTCGCCGTCTCCGTCGAGCTCCGCGGCCAGGCCCGCCTCGCCAAGGTGCTCCGCGGCACGGATGTCCGCAGCATCATCGCCGGACACCTGCACTACTCCTCGACCGCGATGTTCGCCGGCATCCCGGTGTCGGTGGCCTCGGCCACCTGCTACACGCAGGACCTCAACGTGCCCGTCGGCGGCACCCGCGGCCGCGACGGCGCCCGCGCGTTCAACCTCGTGCACGTCTACCCGGACACCGTGCTGCACTCGGTCGTACCGCTCGGCAGTTACGCCCCCCTCGACTACATCGACCCGGAGGAGAGCGCCCGCCGCCTCGCCGCGTCGGGCATCACGATCATGGGCGCGGGTACTCTCCCGGCGCTCCGCGAGCCGCCGATGACCACGCCGATCCCGGTTCTGAGCTAAGCGGGCCGCGGCGCCTGACCGAGCGCGATCGCGACCGCCGCGCCGGCGAGTTCGCCGGATTCCGCCGAGATGCGCCGGTGCGACTGCCCCTCTCGGCCGAACCGGGCGAACTCGGCCCCCGGGGAGACGCTGTCCGCGGCGGCAGGCGTGCCGCTCGCGGTGGCCTGCGCCTCGCGCTCCCACGGCGCGACGATCGGGAAGTACTGTTCGAGGAACTCGGTCACGGCCGCGCGGCGCACCTCGTCCGAGATCTCGGGGAAGCTGCCGTCGTTGAGGCAGAACATGTCCTGGTCGCGGCGCTTGCGGAGCTTGTTCATCTGGCGCAGCGCGAGCTTGAGCGTCGTCTCGATGTAGAACGACCTGGCCTGGGTCTGCTCGACCGCGCGCCCGGTGGTCAGCGCGTAGTAGTGGTAGAGCGAGTTCGTCACGGAGATGTCGGTCGCCGAACGGAACTGGCTCGCCGCGGTGCGGGCGAAGTCCTCGGGGAACTCCGCCTCGAGCTCCAACAGGACGCTCTTCCGCATCGGCACCGCCGTGTGCTCGAGGTGCCGGGTCGTGACCTTGCCGAAGCGCTCGCGGAGCAGCGCCCGGTTGACCCGGGCGGCGTTCTCGAACCCGCTGCGGCTCGGGTCGTTCTCGCCGAGGCCGATCCGGGTGGATGCCTCGATGAACTTCGTGACGCCGCCCGGCGAGAAGAACAACTCCGGTCCGACCGGGCGGCCGAAGAACATGTCGTCGTTGGAATACAGGAAGTGTTCGGCGAGCCCGGGGATGTGGTGCAGCTGGCTCTCCACGGCGTGCGAGTTGTGGGTCGGCAGCACGCTCGGGTCGGGGAAGAAGTCCTCGCTGTTCATGATCGTGACGCGCGGGTGCTCGGCGAGCCACTCGGGCGCCGGCGAGTCCGTCGCGATGAAGATGCGGCGCACCCAGGGCGCGAACATGTAGACGCTGCGGAGTGCGTACTTGAGCTCGTCGATCTGCCGGAAGCGGGCGTCGGACTCGTCGCCGCTGCCGACGACGTATGCCTTCATCCGCTTGGCGCGTTCGCGCTGGAAGTCGCTCGAGGAGCCGTCGACCCAGGAGAAGACCATGTCGATGTCGAAGCTCACGTCGCTCGCGAGATCGTCGAACATGTGCTGCAGGGTGCGCCAGGTGCGCCCGTACAGGGTGATGGTGGTCTCGCGGGCCTCGCCACGCGGCATCCGCTTGCGCATCAGGGAGTTCTCGACCGGGGCGACGATCTCGTCTTCGCCGAAGAACCAGAGTTCGAACTGGAACGCGGTCTCGGCGCCGTACCGGAGGCGGCCGATCGGTTCGATGCGCGGGCGGTACACCCGGAACACGGATGACTTGCGCAGGGTGGTGAGGGCGCCGTCGGCGAGCAGGAGGGGCTGGGTGAGGTGCCCGTCGAGGGGCTTGGCGTAGAAGGGGTCGTTGGAGAACGCCTCGGCGAGCGCGCGGGTGATGTGCTTGCGGCGCTTGCGATCGACGGCGAGGACCGGGCGGTCGTGGTCGCCGCGGACGAGCAGGAAGTCGATGCCGGCGGCGTCGAGGGCGTGGGCGATCGCGAGGAGGTCCCTGACCATGGACTCGTGCGGGGTGAAGTGGCCGTTGATGAGGGCGATTTCGCCCTTGCGCACGACGACGTCGTCGCGGTCGAAGCGGCGGGTGCGGGCGTCCGGGGAGAGCAGCACCAGTTCGGGTTCCGTGCTCAGTGAGAGCACGGGGACGGCGGAGTTGGCGGTGCCCGCGGTGCTGCCGGTGCCGGCCGGGCTCACCGGGACGACCGACGGCTCTGCGGCTGAACGATCGACGGTAACCATGGTCCTCCTCGGGAAATGGGAACACTCATCAACGGGGCAACCGTGTGTTGCCGGGGAGAGTGCGTCCGGTACGTGCCGGCGGCCGCGACCCGGTCTGAGCCGGGAACCGGCAGCCGACAGCAAGCGGTAGCGTTCCTCCCAGTCTACGTTGCCCGGCGACCCGCCCCGATGACGGCGCCGGGACCTCCGGCGTAGGTCAGAGGGAGTTGATGCCGATCAGGCCGATGATCAGGGCCATCACCTCGAGGGTGACAAGCTCGTGGGCGAGGTTGAGCACGGTGAGCCCGGCGGGGCGCCGGTCGAAGACGTCGTGGGTCACCATCCGGGCGGCGGTGAAGCCTGCCCAGAGGATCAGCGCGGTCAGCAGCGCGTTGGCGAGGAAGCTGCCGCCGTAGAAGTTCTGCGTGATCGCGACGGCGCCCGCGAGCACCCACGCGGTGACGAAGCTCACGAGGACGGTGATCACGATGGGAGCGACCGCGTTGCCGCGCATGCTCTCCTCGTCATGGCCGACCGTACGCATCCAGTACCCGCCGAAGACCCGGCGCGAATACCAGACCGACCCGACGGCCATGCTCGACGCGGTGGCGAGCAGTACCGCCCAGATGTTGATCTCGGGAACCATGAGGGATCCTCTCGCTGCTTCCGCCGGTGGCGGAGGGGATGCCTCGATGTTAGGGCGACGCGGGCCCGTCGGGAGAGATCTCCCCGGATGTCTCCCGGATCGTTAGCTCCGCAGGGTCGGTCACCGGCACGCGGCAGACGAAGTCGCGGCAGAGGTACGCCGTCGGCCGGTCGCGGAGCGGGACACGTCCGGCGAAGAGGCCGAATCCGGCGGCGGCGAGTGTCCGGGACTGGGCCGCTGTGACGGATGCGATGACGCCGACCTCGACGAGCCAGGGGAGCCCGACTTCTCGGCCGCACCCTCCTTCTTCGATGTGCCCGCTGCCGTGAGCGTGACGGCACTCGTCGACAGCGCGAGGCAGCGGGCGACCGGCGTCATC
>NZ_JASJVF010000247.1:0-4665 GCF_035019805.1 Cryobacterium sp. 10I1 | reverse complement strand
GGGGGGGGGCCCCCCGCCACGGACCCGGCAGCCTGCCAGAAGACGTTCTTCGCGAGCGCGCCGCCGGTGAGGGTGACCCGGGTGGCGGATGCCTGGGTGATGTTCCCCGAGATCTGGAAGATGAACACGTCGGTCGGGCCGCCGTTGAGGGTGACGTCACTCGTGATCGTCACGCCGGTGTTCCACTTGTAGAGCCCGGGAGCGAGGGTGAGGCCGCCGATCTCGCCGGCGCCGAGGTCGATCGCATCCGGCAGGGTGCGACCGGCGGCATCGGTGTACGCGGTGCCCATGTCGCCGACGGCGGTCGTGAGCAGGCTCGGGGCGGTGATCTCGCAGGCGGGGCCCGCGGCATCCACGGAGTAGATCAGGCCCGTCACCTCGGGGCAGCTCAGGTGGATGGCGGCACCGGTGATGGGGCTCGCCCCGACGTTTCCCGTGATGGCCGAGGCGTAGACATCCGTCACGCCCGTCTTGGAGAGGATTGCGAAGGTGCCGGCGAGGCCGAGCGAGACGGGCGCGCGCACGGAGCCGACCGGGACGGCGGCGGAGGCGGAGCTGGCCCCGGTGGTGGTGGCGCCGACCGTGCCGACCGCCGCGAGGGCGATCGCGACCAGGAGGACGGGCAGCCACTTCCTGGCCGGCGTGGTGGTACTGGTTTCGGTGGGTGTCTGGTCGAATGCAGTCATGGTGATTCCCTTTGTTCCCGTCAGCCCGGGTCCGCGACTGCGGAGCCGGGGCAGGGCCGTCGCACGCGGCGGTCCCCGGAGCTCCATCCGGGTTACGCTCGCTGGCGGAAGTGTGCCGGGAATGCACCTCTCCAGCCACCGGGGCAGACGGGTACCGCACCTGGAACAGGTGCCCTCAGTAGCTGGAATCCAACGAATCGAATCTGTCTAACCCCCAGACTAGGGCCAGAATCCGTCGGCCCTGGACCGGGGAGTGCTGTCCGGGTGAATTCGCGAGGAACACCCGGCGCCGGCGCACCCCTGCGCCCTCGACACCTGGGGCACTAGCCGCTGCCCTGACCTAGCAGTAGGTTGCCGAGAGCGGATGCCGTCGGCGCCACGAGACGCCGGGTCGCGGCTTTCGAGGTCGCGTCAGGAGTCGTCATGTCAGAGCGTCATGTGGTCTGGTTCGAAGAGATCGGCCTCGCCGACATCCCCCAGGTCGGCGGGAAGAACGCTTCCCTCGGCGAAATGGTCGGCTCGCTCTCCGGCCAGGGGGTGCGGGTGCCCGACGGTTTCGCGACGACGGCGGATGCCTACCGCGCGTTCATCACGGAGAACGGGATCGAGTCGGCCCTGCGCCAGGCCCTCGACAGCTACCACTCCGGAGAGGCGACTCTGCGGGTCACGGGCGAGAGCCTGCGCGAGTTGTTCCTGAACGGGGAATTCCCCGAGGACACGGCCGCGGGCATCCGCTCGGCCTACCGGGAACTGTCTGCCCGCTCCGGGCAGCAGAACCTCGCCGTGGCGGTGCGGAGCAGCGCGACCGCGGAAGACCTGCCGGACGCGAGCTTCGCCGGGCAGCAGGAGACCTTCCTGAACGTGACGGGGGAGCGGGACCTGCTCGCCGCCTGCCGCCGCTGTTATGCGAGCCTGTTCACCGACCGGGCGATCAGCTACCGCGAAGTCAAGGGCTTCGACCACCTCGACGTGGCACTCTCGATCGGGGTGCAGCGGATGATCCGCTCCGACCTGGGCGGGTCCGGGGTGATGTTCTCGATCGACACCGACACCGGGTTCCCGGGTGCCGCCGTGATCAGCGCGGCCTGGGGACTCGGCGAGACCGTGGTGCAGGGCGCCGTCGACCCCGACAAGTACCTCGTGTTCAAGGCGCTGCTCGCCGACCCCGGGCTGACCCCGATCATCGAGAAGACCCTCGGCGCCAAGGCGACCAAGATGGTCTACGCCGCCGGCGGCAGCGCCCGTACCCGGGTGATCGACACTCCGCTGCGGGAGCGGAACGCGTTCGTGCTGAGCGACACTGAGATCGTGCAGCTTGCCCGCTGGGCCGTGATCGTGGAAGACCACTATGGCCGGCCGATGGACATGGAGTGGGCCAGGGACGGCGTCACCCAGGAGCTGTACATGGTGCAGGCGCGGCCGGAGACGGTGCAATCGCAGGCGAGCGGCACCGTCTTCACCGTGAGCAGGCTGCTCGAGAGCGGGCCCCTCATCGTCTCCGGCGTCGCGATCGGTGACAGCATCGCGACCGGAACCGCGTGCGTGATCCGCGACCCGGCCGACATCGACAACTTCATCGACGGCGCGATCCTCGTCACCGAGATGACCGACCCCGACTGGGTGCCGATCATGACCCGGGCATCGGGCATCGTGACCGACCACGGCGGGCCGACCAGTCACGCCGCGATCGTCAGCAGGGAGCTCGGCGTGCCAGCGGTCGTCGGCACCGGCACCGGAACCGACCTGATCCACAACGGCGCCGAGATCACGCTCTCCTGTGCAGAGGGCGACGAGGGCTTCGTCTACGCAGGCACCCTCGACTTCGAGACCGAGGAGGTGGACCTCGGCACGGTGCCGATGACGCGCACGAAGCTGATGGTGAACATCGCGAGCCCCGCCGCCGCGTTCGAGTGGTGGCGGTTGCCGGCCGCGGGCGTCGGCCTGGCCCGGATGGAGTTCATCATCAACAACCTGATCACCATCCACCCGATGGCGCTCGTGCACCCGGAGCGGGTCACCGACCGGGCCGCGCTCCGGCGCATCCACGAACGCACCCGCGGCTTCGCCGACCCGCAGGAGTACTTCGTGCAGACCCTCGCGCTCGGCATCGCGAAGCTCACCGCGCCGTACTACCCCGACCCGGTGATCGTGCGGATGAGCGACTTCAAGACCAATGAGTACGCGCACCTGCTCGGTGGCGGAGCGTTCGAGCACACCGAGGAGAACCCGATGATCGGCTTCCGCGGCGCCTCCCGCTACTACGACGACCGCTACCGTGAGGGGTTCGCGCTCGAATGCCGGGCGATCAAGCGGGTGCGCGAGGAGATCGGCTTCACCGACGTGATCGTGATGGTGCCGTTCTGCCGCACCGTGGCCGAAGCCGACAAGGTGCTCGCGGTGATGGCCGCGAACGGGCTGACCCGCGGCGAGAACGGCCTGCAGGTGTACATGATGTGCGAGATCCCCGCGAACGTGATCCTCGCCGAGGAGTTCGCGACCCGGTTCGACGGCTTCTCGATCGGGTCGAACGACCTCACCCAGCTCGTGCTCGGCGTCGACAGGGACGCCGGTGAACTCGCCGGCCTCTTCGACGAACGTGACGAAGCGGTCAAGCGGATGATCAGCGAGGCCATTCGCAAGGCTCACGCCGCCGGGATCAAGATCGGCATCTGCGGGCAGGCGCCGAGCAACTACCCGGACTTCGCGGCCTTCCTGGTGCGCGAGGGCATCGATTCGATCTCGCTCAATCCGGACAGCTTCCTGAAGACGGCGGGCATAGTCGCCGAGGCCGAGGGGCTGCTCGACACCGTATGACGGCCGGCTCCTGCGGTGCGGCGTCAGCCCTTGCTGTCGTCGTACTGCTCGAGCACGGCCTGCTCGTATTCGTACTCGGCTGCCTCGGCCGCGGCCTTCGCCTTGGTCACCCGCTGGCTGATCGCGTGCTCCGACTTCTCCAACCGGCGCGCCTCGAGCGGGCTGGAGCTCTCAAGGAGGTCCTCGAGGGTGTCCGGGTCGAGGTGCATGGCCTCGATCGCATCGGCCTCCGACCGGGCGACGGCCGCCTTGCTGCGCAGCAGTCGCACCCGCGCATCCTTCGCGTCCTGCCGCTTCGCCGCCTCGGCGTTCGCAATGTCCTCGTCACTCCCGAAGCGTTCGATGCGCTTGTCCTGGCCAGTGTCACTCATGATGCCTCCCCGTCTCCGTGGCATCGTAGCGCGGCAGCGGCGATGGGGAAACGGCCCCGAGCGGGTGACGCCGGGTCGGGTGGCGCCGGGCGTCAGTGTGGAGTGGGTGGTGTGGCTGTCGCCGGTCCAGCGGGCGTCAGCGGCGCTGGTTGCCTCGGCCGCTGGTCCAGAGCCAGCGGGCCCTGGCGGTGGCGATTCCGCCGGCGGCGAGGGCGACGATCGCCACCGGAACCGCCACGCTTACGAAGGCGTTGTGGTTCACGGCGTTGAAGTAGAGAACCCCGAGGGCGATCGCACAGCAGACGAAACCGGCGATCCCGCACATCGAAAATGTCCAGTCCTTGAGGCTGCGCATGGCTCAGGCCTCCACGGAGAACTGGGCGAGTTTCGCGCGCAGGTCGGCGTCGCTCGGCTCGACGAGGTGGCTCGCGTCGGGGAACACGATCACGGGGATCCGGGTGCGTCCACTGATCGCGTGGGCGCGGTCGGCGCCGTCCGCGACGGCCTCGAGGTCGACGTAGTCGTAGTCGAGTTCGAGTCCGTCGAGCACCTTCTTCGAGCGGCGGCAGTCGCCGCACCACTCCGCGCCGAACAGGGTGATGCGGGGGTCGAGGGGCACGGATGCTGTCGCTGCGGTCATCCGCCGATCTTACGTGGCCGCGCTGGGTATCCGTCTGCAGGGACGGACAGGGGCGGATCATAGGTTCGCCCTTTTTGGGCTCTCCTGACTCTTCCGTGGGTTAGTCCCGGCCGGGAAGCACGGGTTTGTGCCCGCCGAGGCTGAGCATTGCGAG
>NZ_JASJVF010000246.1:0-4744 GCF_035019805.1 Cryobacterium sp. 10I1 | reverse complement strand
AGACCGCCAAGATCTACGACCTGCAGAACCCGCTGTCGAAGATGTCGAAGTCGGCAGAGTCGCACGCCGGCGTGATCGTCGCGACCTCGGAGGCCTCCGGCACCGATTTCGACCGGATCAGCGCCGACACCATCGTCGTCTCCGTGGGCGCGAGCCCGCGCATCCTCCCGACCGCGGTCCCCGACGGTGAGCGCATCCTCACCTGGACCCAGCTCTACAACCTGCGGGCGGTGCCCGAGCACCTGATCGTCGTCGGGTCCGGCGTCACCGGCGCCGAGTTCGCCTCGGCGTACCGGGCCCTCGGTGCCCGCGTCACCCTGATCTCGAGCCGCGACCAGGTGCTGCCCGGCGAGGACGCCGACGCCGCCGCAGTGATCGAGAACGTCTTCAAGCGCAATGGGATGGTCGTCCTCAGCAAGTCCCGCGCCGAATCCGTCGTCGTCACCTCCACCGGGGTGCTCGCGACCCTGTCCGACGGCCGCAAGGTCGAGGGCAGCCACTGCCTGATCGCCGTCGGCTCTGTGCCGAACACCCGCGGGATCGGCCTCGAGGAGGCCGGAGTGCAGCTGACCGACTCCGGGCACATCCGGGTGAACCGGGTCGCCCGCACCTCGATGCCGAACATCTACGCGGCCGGAGACTGCACGACCGAGCTGCCCCTCGCATCGGTCGCCTCGATGATGGGCCGCACGGCGGTGTTCCACGCGATGGGCGACGCGGTGAACCCGATCGAGATCCGCAATGTTGCGGCCAACATCTTCACCCAGCCCGAGATCGCGACCGTCGGCTGGACGCAGAAGCAGATCGAGGACGGGCTCGTGCGCGGGACCATCTACAAGCTGCCCCTCGCCGCGAACCCGCGGGCGAAGATGATGGGGATCAAGGACGGCTTCGTCAAGCTCTTCGCGACCACGACCACCGGCACCGTCATCGGCGGCGTCATCGTCGCCCCGAAGGCGAGCGAACTCATCTTCCCGCTCGCGCTCGCCGTCGAGCACCGGCTCACCGTCGATGAGGTCGCCAGGGCCTTCCCGGTCTATCCGTCGCTGACGGGCTCGATCACGGATGCCGCCCGGGCGATGCACATCGTCCTCTAGTCCCGAACGGATCCCCACACACCCCGCCCCGCGTCCTCGCGAGAGTGCACTTTCGGCCCTTAAAGCGCGGTTTTAAGGGCCGAAAACGTACTCTCGCGGGACGGTGGGTCAGCCCTGGAGGGACTGGCGGATGGCGCGGGGGAGAGCGGCGACGATGATCGCGTGCGACTCGGTGATCAGCTCGCGCACGTGGCCGGCGGGCACGGAGCCGTCGAGTCTCACGGTCACCCAGTGCCGCTTGTTCATGTGGTACCCGGGCTCGATGCCGGCAACGCTGCGGATCAGCCGCGGCACGTTCTCCGGGAGCGCCTTGAGCGTGATCGACCGGCGCGGGGCATCCGGCTGGTCGACGGAGAACATCTTGCCCGCGACCTTCATCACCCGGGCCTCAGGCCCGAACGGGTACGTCTCGACGGCGCCGTTCAGGTCGAGCAGGAACGCGGTCAGTTCGTCCGGATCCACGACGGTCCCCTTTCCCGGCCGACGATGTGCGAGCGGATGCCTGCCGTGCGGTGCCTAAGCGGCGTCGGTCACGGCGAGCAGCAGATGCCCGCTCGACACCGTGGCACCGACGACGGCGCCGATGCTGCCGATCACGCCGTCCTTGTGCGCGGTGAGCGGCTGTTCCATCTTCATGGCTTCGAGCACGAGCAGCAGGTCGCCCTTGACGACGACGTCGCCTTCAGCGACGGCGAGCTTGACGATCGTGGCCTGCATCGGCGCGACCACGGCGTCGCCGATGGCCGTGTTCACCGATTGGGCCACGCCACGGCGACGCGGGGCGGGACCGGCGGTGCTTTCGGCGGTGCCGGGCAGGAGACGCACGGGGAGGCTGACCTCGATGCGGCGGCCCTCGACCTCGACGACGACGTTGTGGCGCTTCTCGGCGGTGCCCTCGTCGGTGAGGGAGCCGTTCCACGGTTCGATGTCGTTGACGAAATCGGTTTCGATCCACCGGGTGTAGATCGAGAACGGCTCGCCGTCCGAGGGTGCGAACGCGGGGTCGCGCACGATCGCGCGGTGGAACGGAAGCACGGTCGGGAGGCCCGCGATGTCGAACTCGTCGAGGGCGCGGCGCGAACGCTCGAGCGCCTCCTCGCGGGTCGCGCCGGTGACGATGAGCTTGGCCAGCAGGGAGTCGAAGGAACCGGAGATGACGTCGCCGGCCTGCACGCCGCTGTCGACGCGCACGCCGGGGCCGCCCGGCGCCCTGAAGACGTGCACGGGGCCGGGAGAGGGCATGAACCCGCGGCCGGGGTCTTCTCCGTTGATCCGGAATTCGAAGGAGTGCCCGCGCGGGATCGGGTCGTCGTAGTCGAGGCGACCGCCCTCGGCGAGGCGGAACTGTTCGCGGACGAGGTCGATGCCCGTGACTTCCTCGGAGACGGGGTGTTCGACCTGGAGCCGGGTGTTGACCTCGAGGAAGGAGACGGTGCCGTCCTGGCCGATCAGGAACTCGCAGGTGCCTGCGCCGAGGTAACCGACCTCCTTGAGGATGGCCTTGGACGCGCGGTACAGCTCGTCGTGCTGAACGGTCGTGAGGAACGGTGCCGGTGCCTCCTCGACGAGCTTCTGATGGCGACGCTGCAGCGAGCAGTCGCGGGTGGAGACGACGACGACGTTGCCGTAGGCGTCCGCGAGGCACTGGGTCTCGACGTGGCGGGGCTTGTCGAGGTACTTCTCGACGAAGCACTCGCCGCGACCGAAGGCGGTGACGGCCTCGCGCACGGCCGAGTCGAAGAGCTCAGGGACCTCTTCGCGGGTGCGGGCGACCTTGAGGCCGCGTCCGCCGCCGCCGAAGGCCGCCTTGATCGCGACCGGAAGCCCGTACTGGTCGATGAAGTCGAGGACCTCTGACGCGCCCTCCACCGGGTTGAGCGTGCCTGGGGCCATCGGAGCGTTCACCCGCTCGGCGATATGCCGCGCGGAGACCTTGTCTCCGAGCTGCTCGATGGCGTCGGGAGACGGGCCGATCCAGACCAGGCCGGCGTCGATCACGGCGCGGGCGAAATCGGCGTTCTCGGCGAGGAAACCGTAGCCGGGGTGCACGGCGTCGGCACCCGAACGGCGGGCGACCGAGAGGATCTTCTCGATGACCAGGTAGGTTTCTGCGCTTGTCGTACCGTCGAGCCCGTACGCCTCATCTGCGAGGCGGGCGTGCACGGCGTCACGATCCTGGTCGGCGTAGACGGCGACCGAGAGAATGCCGCTGTCTTTCGCGGCTCGAATCACCCGGACGGCGATTTCGCCCCGGTTGGCGATGAGGACCTTCGTTATGCGGGACACAGTGCCTGAGCTTATTGGAGATCGCGCCCGAGACTTTGGTTCTCTTCAACAAAAAGAACCCCGAAAAAGGTATGGATGCCTACAAGGCGCCCTCGAAACCCGCTGCGCGTCAGGCTTTCGCGCGGTTCCAGAGGCTCGGCCAGGAGTGGCCGAGCCTCAGCACGAGCCGGCGCAGCGTCGGCAGCGACAAGCCGACCACGGTCGAGGGATCGCCCTCGATGTGGGTGATGAAGGGGGCTCCCAGACTGTCGATCGTGAAGGCCCCCGCCACGAACAGGGGCTCTCCCGTCGCGATGTACGCGTCGAGCTCTGCGTCGTCGATGTCGTCGGCGAAGGTCACGTCGGCGACCGCGACGGCCCCGACGGCTCGGCCGGGCACGCCGGCCCTGTGTTCGATGAGCCAGTGGCCGGAGTAGAGCTGCCCGGTGCGGCCGCGCTGCAGCTCCCAGCGTTCCCTGGCCCGCTCGGCCGTGTGCGGCTTGCCGTAGATCACGCCATCGATGACGAAGACGGAGTCCCCGCCGAGCACAAGGTGCACGTCGTCACCGTCTGCGGCCTCGGCGTCCAGGGCGACGATCGCCCGGGAGACGTCCTCCGCCTTGGCGCGAGCGAGCAACTCGACCGTGTGACGGGGCGTCAGCGGTGCGCCCAGCGTCCGGGCGGCATCCGCTGCGACCTCGTCTTCGTCGACGCCGGGCGCGATCGTGACCGGCTCGATGCCCGCGGCACGCAGGAGCGTGAGCCGGGCCGGAGAGGTCGAAGCCAGATAGAGGCGCATGGTTCCCTTTGTGCGGCGAGATAAGCGGCGATAGAAGCGATGTGGGATGCTCGAACAATGGCCACCAGCAATGACACACCGGCGAATCTCCCCGCACCCGCAGCCGAGGTGGGTACTGAACTCGAACTCCTCGTCACCAACGTAGCTCACGGCGGTATCTTCATCGCCAGGCACGAAGGCCGCGTGGTCTTCGTGAGCGACACCCTGCCGGGGGAGCGCGTGCGCGCCCGGCTCACCTCCGCGAACCACAAGAGCTTCTGGCGCGCGGAGACCGTCGAGGTCCTCGACGCGGCCCGCGAACGCCAGCCGCACATCTGGGCCTCCGCTGCCGTCGAGCGCGACCCGGACGACCGGGCCGGCGGCGCTGAGTTCGGCCACATCGAACTCGGCTTCCAGCGCGAACTCAAGCGCCAGGTGCTCGCAGACTCCCTGAAGCGCATGGCGAAGATCGAGTCCGACGTTGTCGTCGAACCCGTGCCGCTCGGCCCAAACGCCTCGCCAGGCGACGCGGCGGAACCGCACGGTCGCCGAACTGGGACTGCTGCTCATACTGAGCCTGCTGTTGCCCCTGTTGAGCCTGCCA
>NZ_JASJVF010000245.1:0-4745 GCF_035019805.1 Cryobacterium sp. 10I1 | reverse complement strand
CACTACTACCCGCTCGCGGAGGGGTCCACCGCGCGCTTCGACCTGGCCGGGCCCGGCGGGTTCGGCTGGCAGTGTTACGCGATCGACGTGCACGAGCGGGAGACCTGGGTGATCTCGCTCGGCCTGATCCCCCGCGCGCCGGGGTTCGGCCCACCGGTCGTGCCGGCCTAGGCATCCGCTGCCCGTGCGCGCCCCACAGGGTGTCGCGGCGGTTAACGACGGATGCCCCGCTCGGGTGAGCGGGGCATCCGTCGGTCGGGGCAGCGTGGGTTACGCGGCGCCCTCGAACATCGACGTGACGGATCCCTCGTCGAAGACCTCGTGGATCGCGCGGGCCAGAAGCGGGGCGATCGGCAGAACGGTCAGGGTCGGGAAGCGCTTCTCCGGGGGGATCGGCAGGGTGTCGGTGACGACGACCTCGGTGATCGCCGGGTTCTGCAGCAGCTCGAGCGCGGGGTGGCTGAACACGGCGTGGGTCGCGGCGACGACGACGCCGATCGCTCCGGCGGCACGCAGTGCCTCGGCGGCGAGGACGATGGTGCGTCCGGTGTCGATCATGTCGTCGACAAGCAGGCAGACGCGACCGGAGACCTGACCGACGATCTCGTGCACGGAGACGCGGTTCGGCACCAGCGGGTCACGGCGCTTGTGGATGATCGCCAGGGGGGCGCCGAGCTTGTCGCTCCAGATGTCGGCGACGCGGACGCGGCCCATGTCGGGCGACACCACGGTCAGCGTTGCGGGGTCGAGCTTCTCCTGGAAGTGCTCGAGCAGCACCGGCATCGCGAAGAGGTGGTCGACGGGGCCGTCGAAGAAGCCCTGGATCTGGGCGGCGTGCAGGTCGATCGACATAATGCGGTCGGCGCCGGCGACCTTGAACAGGTCGGCGACGAGGCGGGCCGATACCGGCTCGCGGCCGCGGCCCTTCTTGTCCTGGCGGGCGTAAGGGTAGAACGGCGCAACAACCGTGATGCGCTTGGCGGAGGCCCGCTTGAGCGCGTCGACCATGATGAGCTGTTCCATCAGCCATTCATTGATCGGGTTGGTGTGCGACTGGATCACAAAGGTGTCACTGCCGCGCACGCTCTCGTCGAAACGGGCGTAGATCTCGCCGTTCGCGAAGGTACGTGCGTCGGTGTGCACGAGTTCGGTACCGAGCTCCTTGGCGATGTCCAGTGCCAGTTGCGGGTGTGCTCGCCCCGAAACCAATACAAGTCGTTTCTCGCCGCTGGCATTGATTCCAGGCACCTAGTCTCCGCTCTTAGCCGCGGCTTCCGCCGCGTCGGTTCCCGGGCGGTTGGTCTGAACCCAGCCGTCCATATTGCGTTGTGGGGCCACGGTGAGAGCCAAAGCTCCGGCCGGCACGTCCTTGCGGACGATGGTACCGGCACCGGTGTAAGCCCCGTCCCCAATCCTAACGGGCGCGACGAAGACGTTGTGCGACCCGGTGCGCACATGCGACCCCACGACGCTCGGCGATTTCGTCACGCCGTTGTAGTTCGCGAAGATCGTCCCCGCCCCGATGTTGGAGTGCACACCGACCGTCGCGTCGCCGACGTAGCTCAGGTGCGGCACCTTGCTGCCCTCGCCGATGACGGCGTTCTTGGTCTCGACAAAGGTGCCGATCTTGCCGTCCGCGCCGAGAATCGTGCCGGGCCGCAGGTACGAGAACGGGCCGACGGATGCGCCGGCACCGATCACCGCGAGGGTCGCGTCCGTGCGCTTCACCTCGGCGTTCGCGCCGATCTCGCAGTCCACGAGGGTCGTGTCCGGTCCGACGACGGCGCCGGTCTCGATGACCGTCGCCCCGAGGATCTGGGTGCCCGGCTTGATCGTGACGTCGGGCGCGATCGTGACGGCGAGGTCGATCCAGGTCGTCGCAGGGTCCTGCACGGTCACGCCGGCGAGCTGCCAGCCGCGCACGATGAGCGCATTGAGCTGCCGGGCGGACTCGGCGAGCTGGGCCCGGTCGTTGATGCCGGCCACGAGCCAGGCATCCGCTACCGGAACGGCGCGCACATCGGAGCCGGACTCGCGGAGCAGGCCGATCACGTCGGTGAGGTACTTCTCGCCCTGGACGTTCTCAGTCGTGATGCGGGCGAGCTGCGCACGCAGTTCGGTGATGCCGAAGACGTAGACGCCGGCGTTCGTCTCCGTGATCAGGCGTTCCTCGGGGCTGGCGTCCTTCTGTTCCACGATGCGGTCGAAGGCTCCGGCTTCGTCGCGCACGATGCGGCCGTAGCCGGTGGAGTCGTCGGGGAAGGCGGACAGCACGGTCGCCGCGACGGCGCGTTCGCGGTGCGCGGTGATGAAGCTCGCGAGGGTCGCCGCGTTCAGGAGGGGAACGTCGCCGCTGACGACGAGCACGTCGCCCTCGAAGTCGGCGGGCAGGGCCTCGATGGCCTGCTCGACGGCCCGGCCGGTTCCCGGGACCTCGTCCTGGTCGACGACGATGCTCTCGGGCAGGTCGGCCTCGACGATGTCGACGAGCCGGTCGCGTTCGTGGCGCACGACGGTCACGACGTGCGCGGCGTTCAACGCGGATGCCGTCGCGAGCACGTGGCTGAGGATGGGCAGCCCGGCGAGGGGGTGCAACAGCTTGGGAGTCGCGGATTTCATCCGGGTGCCCTGGCCTGCGGCCAGGACGACGATGGCGAGACGGGAATCGGTCACGGGGTCCTCGTGCTTCTGTGTTGCCGGCCGGGAAGACCGGGTGCGGGCGCCACTGGAATGCAGCACTGGTAATGATCTACGGCTCCGCCGCCAGGACTCGAACCTGGACCTAACAGCTCCAAAGGCTGTCGTGCTGCCATTACACCACGGCGGAATTCGCCGGCCGGAGCCGACCAACGCTGATAAGTCTGCCAGAAGTATCGGCTGCGGCGCGCAGCCGGGCGTACCGATGACCCGTGCTGTGCAGGCGGATGCCCCGGCTGGCCGGATAATAGGACGATGCCCGGCAATGACGAAGTAGAC
This sequence comes from Cryobacterium sp. 10I1, assembly GCF_035019805.1. Classification (NCBI taxonomy): domain Bacteria; kingdom Bacillati; phylum Actinomycetota; class Actinomycetes; order Micrococcales; family Microbacteriaceae; genus Cryobacterium; species Cryobacterium sp. 10I1. The sequence continues at coordinate 1,769 of NZ_JASJVF010000245.1, read as the reverse complement.
CGCATCGTGGATGCCTGGCTGCGCGAGCGGCCGGACCTCGATTTCGCCCCGTTGCAGGTGCTCAGCCGGGTCGGTCGCCTCGCCAAGCACCTTGACCGGGCCAGGCGCACCGCGTTCTCCCGCTCCGAACTGGAGTCGTGGGAGTTCGACGTGCTGTCGGCGCTCCGCCGCGAGGGCGCACCGTACGAACTCAGCCCCAAGGCGCTGCTGCAACAGACGCTCGTGTCGAGCGGAACCATGACGAACCGGATCGACCGGCTCGTCGAGCGCGGCCTCGTCACCCGGCGCACCGACCCCAACGACGGCCGCGGCATCTTCGTCGTGATGAACCCCGACGGGCTGATCCGGGTCGATGCCGCGATCACCCGCCTCGTCGACGCCGAGGCCGAGCTGCTCGCGACGCTCACGGCCAGCGAACGCGAACGCCTCGCCTCCCTGCTGCGCAAGCTCAGCCTTGACTTCGACTGAGCTCGCGCGCACCGCAAGAATCGCGGCGGAGCCCTGACCGGGGTCGACGGCGTCAGAGCACGGACTTGGGGAAGCTTTTCCACGCCGACCGGAACCGGCTCTCGAGGTGCGCACCCCGGAACTGTTCGGTCGCGTGGAGGCGGCCGTACGTGAACGAGTTCTCATTGTCGATGAAGGCGCGCATGCCGAGGGTGAGCAGCACCCCGCGGGCGACGACGCTGTCGTGGTGCTCGCCGAGGATGTCCTGGACCAGTCGGGCGGCGGCCACAAGCCTGGCCGCACGTTTCGGACTCAGGATGAGCGCAGACTCCGTCGTATACCGCAGGCGCTTGGCGATCTTGCGCACCTCGTGCAGGGCTGCGTCGTGATCGGGGCCCTGCGGCACGGCGCGAGCGTCGCGAACGGCCTTGCGCAGTCGGGCGCCATCACGCTTGACGAGACCAGGTACCACCGACTTGGCCGACTTCTTCGCGAGCGCGGTGAACGGCGGCTCCGCGATGAGGGCGTCGAGTGCGTCGAGCAGCCGGAAGTAGCGTGGGCTGTCGAGCACGACATCCGCCGCCTGCTGCGCCGTGGCGAGGTCGGCCGCGAAGTGCGCGTCCAGGCGCTTCCTGACGTGCCCGACCACGAGCTTCGCCGGCTCGGACGAGAGCGACCTGGCGAGGTTGTGGTGCAGGACCTCGTTGTCGCGGGCGGCGCCGAGCACACGGGCGATCCACTGGAGTTCGTCCCCGAGGGTGTTGGCCAGCCCGTTCGGAAGCAGGTCGCGATAGGTGGCCAGCACCGAGCGCATCCGCCGGGTCGCGACCCGCATCTGGTGCACGGCTTCGGCGTCGTCGCGCCTCACGAGCGGGTCCTGGTGGACGAGTACCCGCATCTGGGCGTCGAGGTAGGCGAGCAGCAGGGCCCCCGTCGTACTCGACCGGGTCGGCGTCGCCGGTGGGGCCGGCGGGGCTGCGGGAATGCGGTCGCCGAGGGCACGGCCGAGCTTCGAGGGGTAGCCTGCGCGACGGACTCCCCCGGCGGCGAAGGCCTCCGCGACGGCGTCGAGCAGCTCGGGGGCGCCGTCGACGAGTTCGATCTCCCATTCCCGCCATTCCTGGCGGAGCGGGTCGACACCGAGGCGGTCGGCCAGGACACTGTCGTCGCAGACCTCGGCGAGCACGGCGCCGTTGTCCCCGCGCAGCACGTGCACGATCCGGTGGTTGCGGAGCCGCACGACGGGCACGAGCACCCGGTCGCGCACGAGGACGCGAACCCGCTGCTGGAGGCCGGCCGGCACGAGCTCGGGGTCGCTGCCG
>NZ_JASJVF010000244.1:0-4773 GCF_035019805.1 Cryobacterium sp. 10I1 | reverse complement strand
ACTCACGGGCACGCCGGTCCCGCTCACGATGCTCGGCAGCGCGCGACCGGACCGGGCGGCCTCGTCCTGGGCGGCGACCGCGGCCGACGCCCCCTCGAGGTCGAGCTGATCGGTGTGCACCCAGTCGATCGGGCGCCGTGAGGCCCAGGTCAGTTCGGCGGCGACGTGTTCGAGCTCGAGCAGGAACCCGATGGCGGATGTCCCGCCGCCGACGACGACGACCCTCCGGCCGGCGAAATCCTCGGCCGCCCGGTAGCCCGAGGTGTGCAGCTGCTGTCCGGCGAAACTCGCTGCTCCCGGATAGTGCGGCACGAACGGGGCGCCCCAGGTTCCTGAGGCGTTGACGAGCAGGCGGGCGGTCGTCTCGTGGTCGCCGAACCCAGGCGACGCGCTTCGGATCACGAGGTCGGCACTGCGATTGAACACGGCGGTGACAGTGACGGGTCGAACGACCCTGAGGTCGAAGTGCTCCTCGTACCTGCGGTAGTACTCGGTGACGACGTCCCTGGCGGGGCGGTCACGGTCAGCCGTCGCAAAGCTCAGGCCGAGTTCGCTCATGCCGGGCAGGTCGTTCACCCGGTGCGCCGACCCGAGACGGAGTCCCGCCCAGCGGTGCTGCCACGCGCCGCCCGCGTCCGGGCCGCGGTCGAAGAGCACGAAGTCGCGCCCCGGGATCAGCTCGAATTTGCGCAGGTAGTAGGCGACCGCGAGGCCGGCTTGCCCCGCTCCGACGATGACGACGGGAACGCTCGCGTCACTCGACATCGCGTCCCCCCTCTTCACCAGCGTACGTCCGGCGTAAGATCACTGTGTGCGCCGCGGTTCGCCCTCCGAGCCACAAGCGGGCCTTCAGGCCCACCATGCTAAACTAGCGCCTAGTTTTCACCATTCCGTTCGGCAACTCCCGGGTGACTCATTCCTCACCTGGCCTGGCATCGTTAGGGGGTCTCGCATGGGGCGCGGCCGTCAAAAAGCAAAGCACACCAAGGTCGCCCGTGAGCTGAAGTATTTCAGCCCGGACACCAACTACAACGCGCTCGAACGCGAGCTCACGGGGCATCCCGTGGACGACGAGCGTCTCGACGAGGATCTGGCCAAGTGGCCGGAGTACGAGCCGGGTACCTCCGAGGAACCCGACCGATACGTCGACACCTACGCGACCGAAGACGAGCAGAAGCGCGCCTGACCGCCGTTCCCTGTACCGGGCGCCACTCTCGGCGCCCGTTTTGTCTGTGCAGGCATCCGCACCGCGCTGACCGCGCGGTACCCAGCGAGTTGGCAGCATTCGCTCATAGGCGCTGCGCGAAAGTGACCTTTCCGGTCGAGATTTCCCGGTCTACCGGTCGCTCTCGACCGGAAAGGTAACCCTCGGCACCGGCGGATGCCGCGGCGGATGCCGCGGCGCGGGCGCGTCAGGCCGCGTAGCCGCCGACCAGGCGCACAGCGCCGCCGTTGACGCCCTTGGCACCCTGCACGAAGCCGGTGAGGTCGTGCGGGGCCGTGGACACGCGTCCGGCGACCCAGGCCGGGATGCCGTCGGCCGCGAGGCTCGCGATGACCGAGGACGCGGCATCCGCTGCGACGACGGCGAACATGCCGACGCCGAGGTTCCAGGTGCCTTCAGAACTCTCCAGGGTGCTGCCCGCGAAGGCGCTCAGCACCCGGAACACGGGGGCGGGCGACCAGGTCGACCTGTCCACTTCGACCCACGCGCCGATCGGGAGGACCCTGGCGAGGTTCGCGGCGATGCCGCCGCCCGTGACGTGGCTGAGCGAGTGCACCGCGCCGGCGAGTTCGGGGTCGGCGAGCACGCTCAGCAGCGGTCCGGTGTAGAGCCGGGTCGGCTCGAGGAGTACTTCGCCGACGACCCCGCCGAGTTCGTCGGACGTGTCGGTGTAGCCGATGCCCCGTTCGGCGAGGATGTGCCGGACGAGCGAGAAGCCGTTGGAGTGCAGGCCGGAGGAGGCGAGCGCGACGACGACGTCACCCGCGCGAACGCGCTCGGCGCCGAGCACCTGGTCGCCCTCGACGACCCCGGTGGCCGCTCCCGCGACGTCGTAGTCGTCGGGGCCGAGGAGCCCCGGGTGCTCCGCGGTTTCTCCGCCGATGAGGGCGGTGCCGGTCTCGGCGCAGGCGCGGGCGATGCCGCCGACGATCTCGGCGATGCGCTCGGGCACGACCCGGCCGCAGGCGATGTAGTCGGTCATGAAGAGCGGGCGGGCGCCGACCACGACGATGTCGTCGACGACCATGCCGACGAGGTCCTGGCCGATGGTGTCGTGCTTGTCGATGGCCTGGGCGATCGCGACCTTGGTGCCGACGCCGTCGGTCGAGGTCGCGAGCAACGGGCGCTTGTACGCGGTGAGGAACGAGGCGTCGTAGAGCCCGGCGAAACCGCCGAAACCGCCGAGCACCTCTGCGCCGTGGGTGCGCGAGACGGCCGCCTTCATCAACGAGACGGCGAGGTCACCCGCCTCGGTGTCGACTCCGGCTGCCGCGTACGATGCGTTGCTCATTCTTGTCTTCCTGGATCGCCGATCATGAACTGTCCCTGGGTGCCGCGCACGGGGGTTCGCGTGCTCGCCCGCATCGAAGCCGGGTCGAGGAGCGGTTCGTATTCCGCGTCGGGGCCCGGGTCGCATCCGTCTGATGTGCGGGAGGCCTCTGCTGCGGCGACGGATGCGTCGCTCGCGACGACCGGCGAGCCTGCGGACGCCGTCGACCGCGTCGAATCGGTCGACCCGACCGGGGCGGTGCGCTCGAGCAGGTTCTTGCCGAGGTGCAGGGCGTCGGGCAGCGGGATCGGGTAGACGCCCGTGAAGCACGCGGTGCAGAGCCGCTCGCGCGGCTGCTCGGTCGCGGCGATCATGCCCTCAGGCGAGAGGTAGCCGAGGGAGTCGGCGCCGATGGCCTGGCGCACCTCGTCGACACCGAGGCCGGTCGCGATGAGTTCGGCCCGGGAGGCGAAGTCGATGCCGTAGAAGCACGGCCAGGTGATCGGCGGGCTCGAGATGCGCACGTGCACCTCGGCGGCGCCGGCCTCGCGGAGCATGCTGACCAGGGCGCGCTGGGTGTTGCCGCGCACGATCGAGTCGTCGACGACGATGAGGCGCTTGCCCTTGATCACGGCCTTGAGCGGGTTGAGCTTGAGCTTGATGCCACGCTGGCGGATCGTCTCTGACGGCTGGATGAACGTACGGCCGACGTAGGAGTTCTTGACGAGGCCCTGGCCGAACGGGATCCCGGATGCCTGGGCGTAGCCGATCGCGGCCGGGGTGCCGGACTCGGGGGTCGGGATCACAAGGTCGGCCTCGACGGGGTACTCGGCGGCGAGGCGGCGGCCCATCTCGACCCTGGCCTCGTGCACGCCGCGGCCGGCGATCGTGGTGTCCGGCCTGGCGAGGTAGACGTACTCGAAGACGCAGCCGGCGGGCTTGGACTCGGCGAACCGCTGCGAGCGGAGGCCGTTCTCGTCGATCGTGATGAGCTCGCCGGGTTCGACCTCGCGGACGAAGCTCGCCCCGACGATGTCGAGGGCAGCGGTCTCTGAGGCGACGACCCAGCCGCGCTCGAGCCGGCCGAGGACGAGCGGGCGCACGCCCTGGGGGTCGCGGGCGGCGTAGAGGGTGGTTTCGTCCATGAAGACGAGGCAGTAGGCGCCTCGCAGGCGCGGGAGCACCTCGAGCGCGGTGGCCTCGAGGGTGTGGTCGAGGTCCCCGGTGAAGAGGGCGGTGATGACGGCGGTGTCCGTGGTGTTGCCGCGGGCGAGTTCGCCCTCGACCTTCGGGTAGCGCTCGTGCACGAGCTGGAGCAGCTCGGCCGTGTTGGTCAGGTTGCCGTTGTGGCCGAGGGCGACGGTTCCGCTCGAGGTGCGGCCGAGGGTCGGCTGGGCGTTCTGCCAGCTCGAGGATCCCGTTGTCGAATAGCGGGTGTGCCCGACCGCGATGTGACCGATGAGGGTGCTCAGCGCCGCCTCGTTGAAGACCTGGGCGACGAGGCCCATGTCCTTGTAGATCAGGATCTTGCTGCCGTCGCTCGTCGCGATTCCGGCCGATTCCTGGCCGCGGTGCTGCAGGGCGTACAGCCCGAAGTAGCTGAGCTTGGCCACCTCTTCACCGGGAGCCCACACGCCGAAGACGCCACAGGCATCCTGTGGCCCCTTCTCGCCCTGCAAGAGATCGTGACCGAGAAGTCCGTCGCCACCAGCCAAATCGATGCCTCTTAACTATCTTTACAGCGTATTAGCGCTGGATGTTGGGGGGTCGTCTGCCTCGGAGGGAGCGTTCGTCTCGCTCACGCCGTAGACGCCCAGTCTATCGACGACGATCGTCTGGACCGAGCGAACGGTGAATCGGTCGATCACGATCGCCACGAGCGCACCGAGCGCGAGGCCTACGACGACCCCGACGAGGAGGAGGAATCCGAAGACCTGGAGGAGTCCGAATTCGGCCGTCTGGGGGAAGCCGACGGTGAGGATCAGCGCGGTGACCGCCCCGAGGACGGCGCCGACGATCATGAAGTTGAGGTAGCGCGGGGAGCGACGTACGGTCGCCGCGGCCTGGCCGACGAGGACTTCGGGGACGGCCGCGCCCGGGGCGGGCTGCACGGGGGCGATGTCGTTCCCTGGCTGCTCGGTTGCGCTCATGGGGACATTCTCGCACGCGCGCCCCGGGAGTGCGCCGGGAGCCGGCACGGGGCGGGACGTGGCGCGGGTGCGACACTGGACGGGTGAACAGGATTGCGGTGCTCGGAAGCGCGAACATGGACCTCGTC
>NZ_JASJVF010000243.1:0-4776 GCF_035019805.1 Cryobacterium sp. 10I1 | reverse complement strand
CTCATGGTTCGACCGGGTGGTCCGGGTTGAGCGCGAGCGCCGTCGGCGTTCCGGCGAGGCCGGCGAGGGAGGCTGCCACGGAATGGTCAGGCGCGACCTCGGGCGCCTGGTAGGCACGCAGCACGACGACGGACCGGGACTTGACCGTCTGGATCGCGCCGGCCGGGCGCGGGATCGCGTCGGCGCCTTCGCCGGCCGTGTCGACCACGATCTCCCACTGCGGGGCGTAGATCGCAGGGGGCAGCCGGAATTCGACGTCCTCGGCGTCCGTGTTGAAGCACACGAGGAAGTTGACGTCGACGACGGGCTGGCCGCGATAGTCACGTTCCCGGATGCCGTCGCCGTTGAGGTACATGGCGACCGTGCCCGCCCTGCCCTCGTCCCAGTCCTCCGTGCGCATCTCCTCGCCGTCGCTGTTCAGCCAGACGATGTCGCTCAGGGTGTCGCCGTCGGCGGCGCGGACGTTGGGATGTCCGTCGAAGAAGCGGCTGCGGCGGAAGGTGGGGTGGTCCTTGCGCAGCCGGGAGATCGCGGCGGTGAATTCGATGAGCGGCTGGTCTGCCGTGTCCCAGTGGATCCAGCTGAGCTCGGAGTCCTGGGCGTAGGTGTTGTTGTTGCCCTGCTGGGTGCGGCCGAGCTCGTCGCCGTGCAGGAGCATCGGCACGCCCTGGGACAGAAGGAGGGTGGTCAGGAAGTTGCGGTGCTGCCTGGCGCGCAGGGCGAGGACTTCCGCGTCGTCCGTCGGGCCCTCCGCACCGGAATTCCAGGACCGGTTGTGCGACTCACCGTCGTTGTTGCCCTCGCCGTTGGCGTCGTTGTGCTTCTCGTTGTAGGAGACGAGGTCGGAGAGGGTGAAGCCGTCGTGCGCCGTGACGAAGTTGATCGAGGCCACCGGACGCCGCCCGGAGTGCTCGTAGAGATCCGCGGAGCCCGTGATCCGCGAGGCGAACTCTCCGAGGGTCGACGGCTCACCCCGCCAGAAGTCGCGGACGGTGTCCCGGTACTTCCCGTTCCATTCCGTCCACTGGGCCGGGAAGTTGCCGACCTGGTAACCGCCGGGGCCGACGTCCCACGGCTCGGCGATGAGCTTCACCTGGGAAACGATCGGATCCTGCTGGACGAGTTCGAAGAAGGTGGAGAGCTTGTCGACGTCGTAGAGGTCCCTGGCCAGGGCGGAGGCCAGGTCGAACCGGAAGCCGTCGACGTGCATCTCGATCGCCCAGTACCGCAGGGAATCCATGATGAGCTGGAGGACATGGGGGTGGCGCACGTTGAGCGTGTTTCCCGTGCCCGTGTAGTCCATGTAGTACCGCTTGTCGTCGTCCATCAGACGGTAGTACGCCTCGTTGTCGATGCCCTTGAACGAGATGGTCGGGCCGAGGTGGTTGCCCTCTGCGGTGTGGTTGTACACGACGTCGAGGATGACCTCGATGCCGGCATCGTGCAGGCTGCGCACCATTCCCTTGAACTCCTGCACCTGCTGGCCGCGATCCCCCGTTGAGGAGTACGCGTTGTGCGGGGCGAAGAAGCCGATCGTGTTGTAGCCCCAGTAGTTGCGGAGCCCCTTCTCCTCGAGCGTCCCGTCGTTGACGAACTGATGCACCGGCATCAGTTCGATGGCCGTGACTCCGAGTTTCTGCAGGTGGTCGATGACCGCGGGATGCGCGACCCCCGCGTATGTGCCGCGCTGCGACTCAGGGACGAGCTCCATGAGCTCGGTCAGGCCCTTCACGTGCGCCTCGTAGATGAACGATTCGCTGTAGGGCGTGCGCGGCGGGCGGTCGCCGAGCCAGTCGAAGAACGGGTTCACCACGACACCGAGCATCATGTGCGACGCAGAGTCGTCGTCGTTCCGGGAATCCGGGTCGCCGAAGTTGTAGGAGAAGAGCGACGGATCCCAGTCGATCGTCCCGGAGGTGGCCTTGGCGTACGGGTCGAGCAGGAGCTTGTTCTCGTTCAGGCGGTGTCCCGTTGCTGGGTTGTAGTCGCCGTGCACCCGGTAGCCGTACCGCTGCCCCGGCTGCACGAGCGGCAGGTAACAGTGCCAGATGAACGCACTCGACTCGATGACCTCCACCCGGGTCTCGGTGCCGTCATCGTCGAAGAGACACAGTTCGACGCGTTCCGCCGCCTCGCTGAAGATGGCGAAGTTCGTTCCGGTTCCGTCGAACGTCGCTCCGAGGGGGTACGCGGTGCCTGGCCAGGTTTCCAAGGGACTCCTTATGCTGATTTCCGGTGGATGCGCTCACCCGAGCGGGCAGGCGGCACCCCTTGTACGCTACCGCGTCACGAACCTCCCCAGCTGGGAGATCAACCCAGCGCGTCCCGCACCAGCGGAGCCACCCGGGTGCCGTACAGCTCGATGCTCGACATGAGCTTCTCGTGGCTGAGGGTGCCGAGGCTGTACTTCAGGTCGAAACGCGACAGGCCGAGGCCCTGCGCCGTCGCGACGATCTTGGCCGCCACGGTCTCCGGCGAGCCCACGAACAGGGCGCCCTCCGGTCCGGCATCGTGTTCGAACTGGGCGCGGCTCACGGGACCCCAACCCCGCTCCCGCCCGATGCGCTCCTGCATCGCGGCATAGTGCGGCCACATCTCCTCGCGCGCCTGCGCATCCGTTTCGGCGACGTACCCCGGGGAGTGTTCACCGATCGGCTGGGTCGGACGCTTGAATTCGCCGAGGGCGCGGTGGTAGAGCTCGACGAGGGGTGCGAAGGCGAGGGGTGAGCCGCCGATGATCGCGAGCATGAGCGGGAGCCCGTAGTGGGCGGCGCGGACAACGGACTGCGGGCTGCCGCCGACGCCGACCCAGGTGCGCATGGACCCGGACTCCGTCGGCGGGTACACGCTCTGGTCGGTGAGCCCCGCGCGGGTCGTTCCCGTCCAGGTCACCGGTTCTTCCTTGAGGAGTTCGGCGAAGAGGTTGAGTTTCTCTTCGAAGAGCCGTTCGTAGTCACCGAGGTCGAGACCGAAGAGCGGGAAGGATTCGGTGAAGGAGCCGCGGCCGAGGATGACCTCCGCGCGGCCGTTCGATACGCCGTCCAGGGTCGCGAAGCGCTCGAACACCCGGACCGGGTCGTCGGAACTCAGCACCGTCACGGCAGATCCGAGCCGGATGCGTTCGGTCCGCCCTGCGATCGCCGCGAGCACGACCTCGGGCGCCGAGACCGCGAAGTCCGTGCGGTGGTGCTCCCCGATGCCGAAGAAGTCGAGGCCGACCTGCTCGGCGAGGACCCCTTCAGCCACGACGTTGCGGAGCACCTGCGCCTGGTGCAGGGGCGCGCCGTCGGCATCCCAGGTCACGTCTCCGAAGGTGTCGAGTCCGAGTTCAAGCTCCTGTGCCATGCCATGCTCCTCTGTTGCCGGTCGTGGTGTTGCCGGGTCTGGTCCTGCCGCGCATCCCTGCACATGTCTATGCAAATGCATCCACTACCCGAACCTCCGGCACCACGCTGGTATTCCGCCCGGATCGCATTATCGTGTCAGCATCCGTCGTTCATCGCCACGTCGCGTCGCACGCCCCCCACGAATGGAGAAAGCATGGACTGGAAGATCGAGCTCATCTTCGTTCCCGTGACCGACGTCGACCGGGCGAAATCCTTCTACGTCGATCAGGTCGGCTTCCATGCCGACTTCGATTCCCAGGTCAGCGACACGCTTCGTTTCGTGCAGCTGACCCCGCCCGGTTCCGCGTGCTCGATCGCATTCGGCACCGGGATCACCGATATGGCACCGGGCTCCCAGCGTGGGGTGCAGGTCGTCGTGCCGGACGCGGACGAGGCCTGGCGGCATTTGCGCGACCACGGTGTCGACGCCACGCCCGTCGATGAGCAGCCCTGGGGTCGCTTCGTGACCTTCGCCGATCCGGACGGAAACGCCTGGACGCTCCAGGAGCTCCCTCCGCGCGACTCATGACCGGGCCCTCCCGCGCCCGGTCGGGGCACGGGTCGGGTCAGACCTCGGCGTCGACGTAGTACCAGCGCTGGGCGACGCGGGTGAAGCGGCTCACCTCGTGTTGGGCGCTCCGCACACCACCCTGGCGGCAGTACGCGGTGAATTCGACCACACCGGTCGAGTCGAATGGTCCGCCCTTTTCGGTGCGTTCGATATCGAGACGTGTCCAGTGGAGGGTGTCGTCGAGTTCGAAGTGCGCGGGTCGGGTGCTCGGATGCCACGAGTCGAGCAGGTAGTCCACGTCGCCGACGGCGAAGGCGGAGTAGCGCGATCGCATCAGGCGCTCAGCCGTCGGTGCGGAACTGACCCCGGCGTGCAGCGGGCCGCAGCACGCCGAATAGCGCTCGCCGCTCAGGCACGGGCAGTGTTCCGGGCGTTGCGCGTGCGGATCGGCGCGGGGGTCACGGGGGTTCGGCACAGCACCATTATCGCCGCCGCCGGAAGACCGGGGCGAATTCCGGGCAACGGGATCAGGGGCGAGGAGATCAGTACTGGACGTCCGACTCCGGTTGGGCGCGCACCTCGGTGGCGTCGTCACCCTCCGCAACGCCGACCAGCCCGGCAGCCTCGCCGGATTCTCCGGTCTCGGCCCCGGCCAACAGGTAGGACACGAACCAGTCGCACGCGAGGTTCGCCGCGGTGGCGAGGGCTCCGGGTTCCTCGAAGAGGTGGGTCGCACCCTCGACGACCGCGAGCCGGTTGCGACAGCGCATCCGGGTCCTGGCCCGGCGATTGAGGTCGAGCACGCCCGGGTCTGCGCCGCCGACGATCAGGAGCGTCGGGGCCGTGACCTCGGGGAGCCGGTCCCCCGCGAGGTCGGGA
>NZ_JASJVF010000242.1:0-4792 GCF_035019805.1 Cryobacterium sp. 10I1 | reverse complement strand
GGGTGGAGTACTCCCACGAGCCCATGAGCTCGAAGGCGGCCTTGCCGGTGCGGAGCAGAGCGGGCGAGCCGCCGTCGTTGGAGGCGCCGACCCAGACTCCGTAGAGCTGGGCGACCTTCTCGCGCAGGGTCATCGCGGCGAGGAGGGTGTCGACGCGCTCGGCGGGGGAGCGTGCGGTGTCCTGCCAGGCGTGCGGCGCTGCATCCACCGGGGAAGGGGCTGGGGAGAGTGTGTCGGTCATGATTACTTGCCTCCGACGCCCATGAGGCCCTGAACAAGGGCGCGCCGGGCGAATAGGTACACGAAGAGAACCGGGAGCATCGAGAGCAGCACGGCCGCCATCAGCCCCGGAATGTTGACACCGTACTGCGACTGGAAGTCGAACAGTCCGAGGGTGATCACCTTGGTCGAGGCCGACTGGGTCAGGATCAGGGGGAACAGGAAGCCGTTCCAGGCCTGCAGCGCGGAGAAGACGATGATCGTCGAGATGCCGCTCTTGGAGAGGGGAAGCACGAGCTGGAAGAAGCTGCGCATCGGCGTCGCACCGTCCATGGCCATGGCCTCGTAGAGCTCCGGGGTGATGTCGCGCATGCTGCCGGTCAGGATCAGGGTGCAGATCGGCAGGCAGAACGCCGCCGTCGGCAGGATGATGCCGATCAGGCTGTCGTAGAGCCCGGCGACCGAGATCAGGTAGAAGATCGGCACGATGACGGCCTGAGCCGGGATCGCGAGTCCGAGCAGGAAGGTGCGGAAGATCAGCGAGATGCCCCGGCTGCGGCTGCGGACGACCGCGTAGGAGAGCGGTGGGACGACGAGCACGACGATCGCGACGACGCTCACCGTGACGATGACGGTGTTCCACACGTAGGTGAGGAACCCGCCCGTGACGAGGGCGCCGAAGTTGTCGAGGGTGAACGAGCTTGGCAGAGACAACGGGCCGGCGGATGCGTAGCCCTGCTGCGTCTGGATCGTCGCCGTGACCATGACGTAGATCGGGACGAGGACGATCAGGAGCCAGATGATGCTGCCGGCCCCGGCGAAGTAATTCGGTCTGGGCTTCATCAGATGCCTTCCTGGGCGCTGTTCATCTTGTCGTAGCCGGTCGCCCTGACCATGATGAGCGAGATGGCCGTCGCGATGACCACGAGGACGAGCGCGATCGCGCTGCCGACGCCGAAGTCGAAGGACTGGAACGCCTTCCGGTACATGTAGTACGGCGTGATGGTGGTGTCGGTGCCCGGCCCGCCCTTGGTCAGGATGAGCACGGTGTCGAAGGTGGTGAGGCCGCCGACGACCATCAGGATGCCGGAGGTCACGATGGTGTTGCGCAGCTGCGGCAGGGTGATGCTGAAGAACTTGCGCATCGTGCCTGCGCCGTCGATCTCGGCGGCCTGGTAGAGCACGGGCGGGACCGACCGGGCAGCGCCCTGGTAGAGCAGGGTGTGCAGCGGGGTGAACTGCCACGCGCCGACGAAGGTCAGCACGGCGATCGCGCCGGCCTGGCTGCCGAGCAGGTTGCCGTCGCCGCCGAAGATCCCGGCCAGCTGGCCGGGGATGCCGAAGTTCGGGTCGAGCAGGGCCCGCCAGAGCACCGAGACGGCCGCGGAGGAGAGCAGCAGCGGGATGAAGTAGATCGCGGAGAGGACGGCGCGGTTCTTCTGCTGTCCCGCGGCCCAGACGCCGAGCAGGATGCTGAGCGGGGTCTGGATGACGACGCCGAGCAGGGTGAGCAGGGCGCTCAGCCAGAGGCTCTGCATCATGACCTTGTCGCCGAGGAGCTTGTTCCAATTGGAGAGCCCGTTGAACTCGGGAGAGCCGAGGCCGCTCCAGCTCGTGAAGGACATCACCGCGACGCCGATGAGGGGGACGATCGCGAAGAGGGCGAAGAAGATTGTGGCGGGGAGGGCCCAGGCGAAGCCCGGGCGGCCCACGTTGGGGCCGCCCGAGTGCCGTGAGCGCCCGGTGGTTGGACGCTTCATGGTCAGTTACCTAGAGTGCCTGCATCGCGGAGATGAAGCCGGCGACGTCGAGCTTGCCGGTGAAGAACTGCGAGACCGCGGTCTTCATGTCGGCGGATGCCGACTGGGGGTAAGCCTGGTCCCAGGAGAGCTGGAACGCGGGTGCGTCCTTGACCAGGTTGAACTGGAAGGTCGCGTATGCCGGGTCGGCGGCCTGGTCGAGGAACTTCTCGGTCGTGGTCGTCGTGGGGAGGTTGCCGATGCCGAGCTGGGCCTGGACGAACTCGTCGGAGTACATCAGCTTCAGGAAGTCGCGGGCGGTGTCCGGGTAGCGGGTGGCCTTGATGACCGAGTAGTAGTTGTTCGTGTTGCCGACGAGGTCGGCGCCGTCACCCTTGCCATCGGCGATCGACGGGAAGCCGGTGTAGCCGAGGTTGGCTTCGGTCCACGCCTTGTCCGCGGTCTGCTGGGTGGAGTACTCCCACGAGCCCATGAGCTCGAAGGCGGCCTTGCCGGTGCGGAGCAGAGCGGGCGAGCCGCCGTCGACGAAGCTCACGGAGTCGAAGTTGGTGCCGAAGGCGCCCGCGTCGATGAGGGACTTGAGCTTGGTGAGTGCTGCCTTGCCGTCGGCGGAGTCCCAGACGGTGGTGTCGCCGCCGATGGCCTTCGTGAGGAGGTCGGGGCCGGCGACACGGTCGAAGAGGTACTCGAACCACATCAGGGTCGGCCACTGGTCGGCGCCGCCGAGGGCGATCGGGGTGATGCCCTTCGCCGTGAGGACCTTGACGTCGGCGAGCAGGTCGTCCCACGTCTTCGGGGCGGTGATTCCCGCATCCGTCAGGACCTGCTTGTTGTTGAACAGGATGACCGGCTGGGTGCCGCGCATCGGGATGCCGTACGGCACGCCGTCGATCGCGGCGGCGTTGAAGACCGAGGGCAGGAAGCTCGACTCGAGGGCCGGGTCCGACTTGATCATGTCGGTGAGGGGGAGGAGGAGGTTGGCCTTCACGAACGGCTGGATGCTGCCGCCGCCCCAGTTGAAGAAGACGTCGGGCGCCGCGTCGGTGCTGATGATCGTCTGGAGCTTCTGCTGGTAATTGGCGCCGGGGATCCGGTCGAGGATGACCTGGACCTTGGAGGTGGCGTTGAATTTGTCGACCATGGCCTGCTCGACGGTGTTACCCGCGTCTCCGTAGACGGCGACGTGGATGACATTCTCCGGACGGTTGCTGTTGGCTGTGCTGCCTGATGTGCCGGAGCACGCGGAGAGCGTGACTCCCAACGCGATTACTGCGGATGCGGCGACGGCTCGTTTGAGCCACCTGCTCGTGTTCGACATTGAACGCCTCTCGAAAGTTTCGGCGAAGTTGCCGAAAGTGATTAGGATGACTGGAGTCTATGGCGCAGGGTTTGTTGCGTCAAGCGACAAACCAAACGGATGCACGGAGCCGAGGCTTCGGGGAAGAATGAGGCCATGTCGATCGTCGAAGAAAGCCGGGAGAGTCCGGACCGCGTGACCCTGTCGGCGATCGCCGCGCTCGCGGCCGTATCGCTCTCCACCGTGTCCAAGGTGCTCAACGGCCGCGGCGACGTCGCCCCCGCGACGCGCACCCGGGTCGAAGAGCTGCTCTCCCGCAACGGGTACAGCCGCCGCGGCGACGCCGCAGCTTCCGCGCCGTTGCTCGAGCTCGTCTTCCACGAGCTCGAGAGCGTCTGGGCGATCGAGATCATCCGCGGGGTCGAGCGCGTCGCGCGGGCGAACGGGCTCAGCATCGTCCTCACCGAGAGCGGCGACAGGCACGCGCCGTCCGTGGAATGGATCGACGGCGTGATCGCCCGCAATCCGGTCGGCGTGATCCTGGTCTTCTCGGACCTCTCAGGGGAGCAGAAGCAGAAGCTCGCGACCCGCGGTATCCCCTTCGTGGTCGTCGACCCGGCGGGGGAGCCGACCCCGGACGTTCCCTCGATCGGCTCGGCGAACTGGTCGGGCGGCCTCGCGGCGACCCGGCACCTCATCGACCTCGGGCACACCCGGATCGGCATGATCGGGGGTCCGGTCGACATGCTGTGTTCGGTCGCGCGGATCGGCGGGTACCGTGCCGCGCTCGAAGCGGCCGGAATCGCCTACGACTCCTCCCTCGTGCTCGACGGTGACTTCCACCCGGAGGGGGCCCGGGTGCGCGCGGTCGAGCTGCTCGACCGGCCGGACCGGCCGACCGCCATTTTCGCGGGGAGCGACCTCCAGGCCATGGGCGTGTACGAGGCGGCCAGGGCGCTGGGGCTGCTCATCCCTGCCGATCTCTCGGTCGTCGGCTACGACGACCTCCCCCTCGCCCGGTGGGTCGGGCCGCCGCTCACGACGATCCGGCAGCCGCTCACCGAGATGGCGGAGGCCGCGGCGAATCTCGCGGTCAGCATGCGGCATTCCCCTGGCGGCACCGTGCAGCGGATGGATCTTGCGACGAGCCTCGTCACGCGGCACAGCACGGCCCCTCTCGCCTGACTCCCAACCGATTCGACGGACTCTTCTGGTCCATTTCGCGGGGGAGCGGGTGTGAAGGGCTTTCCGGGCAGAATCCCCGTCGAATCGGTTCGGTCAGGGCGTGGCGGATGCCGTCGGCACGTAGTCGAAGCCGGTGACCGTGACCGGGTGGCCGGGCTCGCCGCTCACGAAGGGCCCGACGACGGTGCCCACGAAGCCGCCGGCGCGCTCGGTCGTCAGGAGGGCGGCATCCGTCACGGCGACGACGCGCGTCTCGCCGGCGACCTGGTTCTGGATCTGGCTGATCTGCTGGTCGGTCTTGTTGTCGGCGTACTGAAGGTCGACGGTGCAG